>CAZBKC010000421.1:0-3334 GCA_964492345.1 uncultured Steroidobacter sp.
GCCGGCTATCGCAACCAGCTCATGGTCATGCAGGCCAGCGGCGGCGTGATGACCAGAGAATACATGGAGGGTGCGCCGATCCGCGTGCTCGCATCCGGTCCGGCAGGCGGTGTCGTGGGCTCCGCGCACGTCGGTGCGGCGAAGGGGTATCCCAATCTGCTGTGCGTCGATATGGGCGGTACGTCGTACGACATGTCCGTCGTGCTCAATGGGTCGGCACCGGCAGAGGCCGGCTGGAACATGCATCACCGCTACCTCATCGGTGTGCCGATGGTGAAGGTCGAAACGCTGGGTGCGGGGGGCGGTTCTATCTGTCGCGCCAACAGCGGCGCGCTCGAAGTAGGTCCTGCTTCAGCGGGCGCAGACCCCGGACCGATGTGTTATGGACGCGGCGGTACGCAACCGACCGTGACCGATGCGCTGCTGATGATGGGCATTCTCTCGGCAGATTCGGAGTTCGCGGGCGGCAGCTTCTCGCTGTCCATGAAGGGCGTCGAAGAAGCGTTCAAGCGATTGGGCGATGAACTGGGCGTCAGTCCCGAGCAGGCAGCCTTCGATTGCTGGCGGGTCGTCAATGCCAACATGACGCAGGCCGTGCGCAGGACAGTCGCGGGGAAGGGCATCGATCCCAAGGACATGGTGATGCTGGCCTACGGCGGCAACGGTCCCGTGTTCGCAGCCATTCAGGCCGAGGAGCTGGGCATCGACAAGGTGCTCGTGCCGAAGGCTTCGCCCACGTTCTCCGCACTGGGCACGCTCGTCGCCAATCCAAGCATCGACGAGGAGCGTTCGTACATCGCGCCGGCCGACAACCTCGACCTGGAGAAGCTCAGGTCGTTGTGGACCGAACTGGAGAATCGCGCGGAGAAGTACTTCAAGGATGCCGGATTCGCACCGGACAAGGTGAGTGCCCGTTACGAGATGAAGATGCGCTATTCCGGCCAGAACTGGGCGCTGGCATTCGACGTGAAGACGAACCGTGGACTGCGCGATCTGTCGTTCGTCGATGCCGGCATGAGCCAGCGCATCATCGAGGCGTTCAATCGGCGACACATGGAAGAGTTCGGCCATGTGCGCGAAGGTGAGCTGCCGGAAGTCACTGGCGTTCGCCTGGTCACGCAGATCGATACGCCGTCGCCGGGCGTGGTCAAGGGATTCACTGCGCCAGTCACTGCCGCAAAAGTCGCGAAGCAGCGCCGCGCCAACCTCGGCAGCGGCTATCGGCCGACGAACATCGTCAGCGCCACGGACCTCACGGCGGGCAGCGAAGTAGTCGGTCCGGCGATCATCGAAGAGACCTTCACGACCATCGTCGTCTACCCGGGCTGGAAGGCGCGCGTGGACGATGCGCGGGACTACGAACTGACGCGCACCGGATGACATCGCGTCGGGAACTGCCGCTGCATCGCGTTCCCGATCGGTGGGAGGACCTGACGCCGGACTGGGCCACGGCCGTCATCGCCGATCGTCATCCGCGAGCGAAAGTAGAAGAGGTTGCGATCGTCGCGCGCGACGACGGGACCAATCGGCGCGTGCGGCTGGGCCTGACCTATGCGAAAGGAGAGGGTCCGGCGGCATTGTTCCTCAAGTCGCACGAGACATCGCATCGCGACGTGCATCTGCGCAACGGCAATCTCTTCAACGAAGCGCGGTTGTTCTCCACGCGGGTGTCTCTCGGTCTGGAGCATCCAGTGGTCTTCCGCGCGATCGTCGACTGGTACAAGTTGAATTTTCTGGTGGTCATGGAAGACCTGACGCAGCGCGGCGCCGATCCGCGGGATGCCACACGACCGATGAGCGTCGCTCAGGTCGCGAGCGGACTGCGCGGCCTGGCGCAACTGCACAGTCGCTATTGGGGATTCTCCGGCAAGACGCATCGCAAACTCGGCTGGGTCAAGACGTGGGCGCCGACGCCGGGATGGCAGGAAGGATTGCGCAAGCGGATTCCGACCGGCCTTGCGCGCGGTGCGGGGCAGTTACCGGAGGCCGTGAGCCGGTGCGATGCCGATGGCATCGTGGATCTGTGGACCCGCTATGTCGCGACGCTCGCGCGCGGACCGATGACTCTGTTGCACGGCGATGCCCACATCGGCAACACGTACGTCCTGCCCGACGACAGCGTGGGCTTTCTCGACTGGCAGGTCGTGCGACGCGGCGAGTGGTCGCAGGATGTCGGCTATTTCCTGATTGGCTCGCTGACCGAAGAGGATCGACGCCGCAACGAGCGGGCGCTGCTGGAGGAGTATCGCAACGCGCTGCGGGTACCGAACGGACAGCGGCCGACGCGGGAAGAGGCGTGGACGCGCTATCGCGCAACGCCCGCGTATGGGCTGGGTATCTGGTTGTCCACGCTGGGAACGGATGGGTACCAGTCGCTGCAGGTCAGTCTTGCACTGGTGAAACGATTCGCTTCGGCCTTCGTTGAACTGGAATCGGCTCGGGCCTTGGAGGCACACTGAGCCCATGCTTAGTGATGTTCACTTGAGCGTCTAGCTCTTGTTCTTCCCCTCCTCCGCTTGCGGGGAGGGCAGGGAGGGCAGGGAGGGGAGCGGCGGTAGCGCAGAAATCTCGATCGCTTCGCTCACCCCCATCCCAACCTTCCCCCGCGAGCGGTGGAAGGGGCGAAAGCAGCCATGCACAGCGCAACCTTGCCAGCATCGTGCCGATCGAGAGGGCACGAACGGAGCCAGCCAGATGTCAGCGATGATTGATTCCGTTCCCCTGCTTATCACCGACCCCGAACGCATTCCCTCGCGCCGCTACTACGACGAGGCGTTCTACCAGCTCGAATGCGAACGGCTGTGGCCACATGTCTGGCAGATGGCCTGTCGACTCGAACAGATTCCGGATGTCGGCGACTGGACCGAGTACAGGATTCTCGACAAGTCCGTCATCGTGGTGCGAGCGAAGGAGGGTGTGAAGGCGTATCACAACGCCTGCCGTCATCGCGGCGTGCCGCTCGCGCACGGTTACGGCAATTGCCAGGCACAGGGGTTCATCTGCCCCTTTCACGGCTGGCGCTGGAACATGGAAGGGCAGAACACATTCGTCTACGGCCGGCACCTGTTCAGCGAACAGCAACTCGACAAGGCCGATCTGGCGCTGCGCCCCTGTCGCGTGGAAGTGTGGGGTGGTTGCGCGTTCATCAACTTCGACGACGACGCACCGTCGTTCCGCGAATGCATCGGGCCGGTCGCCGATCGGCTCGAAGCCCACGGCATGAGCAACGTACGTGCGGAGTGGTGGTACGCAACGGTGTTGCCCGCCAACTGGAAGGTTGCGATGGAAGCCTTCATGGAGGGCTACCACGTCATGCGCACGCATCCGCAACTGC
>CAZBKC010000422.1:0-3334 GCA_964492345.1 uncultured Steroidobacter sp.
GGCATTAGGGTTTCCTCCTACTTAATCAAACGCACTTGACATGTTCAATGCATACGATATTATCGCATGCATCTGCTTAAATCAATGAACGGAGCCAACATGTCCTCACCCCTTCCCCCATCGACCTTCGAATGCGATGTCCTCGTCATCGGTACCGGCGCATCCGGCATGGCGACCGCGGTGACGGCTGCTTCTCAAGGCTTGAAGGTGCTGGTCGTCGAGAAGGAGCCGCGCTTCGGCGGTACCACCGCCCGCTCAGGCGGCTGGCTGTGGATCCCCGGCAACCGGCTGGCCACCGAGCAGGGCATCCATGAGCCCGCAGGCGCGGCCCTGGCGTACATGAAGCACGAGACGACCACGCATTTCGACGCCGCGCGCGTCAATGCCTTCCTGGAGAACGGGCCGAAGGCGGTCGACTTCTTCACCCGCAATACGGCGGTGCAGTTCGACATGCCGCCGGTGTTTCCCGACTACCACGCCGAAGCGCCGGGTGGCCAGCAAGGGGGCCGCTCGATGGTTGCGCGCCCCTTCGACGGCCGCGAACTCGGCCCGCGCATCAAGGACCTGGCGCCGCCGCTGCCCGAACTCACCGTCTTCGGAATGATGTTGGGCTCGGGCAAGGAGATCAAACACTTCATGCGCGCGCTGAAGTCGGTCGAGTCCTTCGCCTACGTCACCAAGCGCCTGACGCGTCACTTCCTCGATGTCCTGCGCCATGGCCGAGGCATGACCTTGACCAACGGCAACGCGCTGGCCGGGCGCCTGGCCAAGGCCGCGATGGACCTGAACATCCCCGTGTGGCTGTCGTCGCCAGTGCAGAAACTGGTCGTCGAGTACGACGGCGTGACCGGCGCGATCGTGCACCGCGATGGCCAACGCATCCGCATCAATGCGAAGCGAGGGGTGGTGCTGGCTTGCGGTGGCTTTCCGCACGACGTGGAGCGGCGCAAGGCGCTGTTCCCGCACGCGCCTACCGGCAAGGAGCACTACTCGCCCTCACCGGTGACCAACACCGGCGACGGCCTGCGCCTGGCCGAGGCGGTCGGCGGCCATGTCGACGGCACGATCCCGCACGCCGCCGCCTGGGTGCCGACCTCGGTGACCACCCGGCCCGACGGCAGCAAAGGCGTGATGCCGCACTTCATCGACCGGGCGAAACCAGGTGTCATCGCCGTCACCCCAAAAGGCAAGCGCTTCACCAACGAAGGCAGCTCATATCACGACTTCGTGCAGGACATGGTCAAGGCCTGCAAGGGCGAGCCCGAAGTGTCGTCCTGGCTGTTGTGCGACCACAGGGTGCTGCGCAACTACGGCCTGGGCTGTGTGGCTCCGTTTCCGCTGCCCTTCGGACGCCACCTGAAAACTGGCTACCTGAAGCATGGCGCGACCATCGCCGAACTGGCCAAACAGATTGGCATCGAGTCCGCCATCTTGCAGGCCACCGTCGACGAATTCAATCGCGACGCACGCAACGGTGAAGACCCGGCATTCGGCAAGGGCAGCAAGGCCTACAACCGCTATCAGGGTGATGAGCTGATCAAGCCGAACCCGTGTCTCGCACCGCTGGAGCAAGGTCCGTTCTACGCCATCAAGCTGGTGGTCGGCGACATCGGCACCTTTGCCGGCCTTGTCACCGATGAAAAGACGCGCGTCCTAGACGACGCGGGCCGCCCGATCAAGGGCCTGTACGCGGTCGGCAACGACGCGGCCAGCGTGATGGGCGGCAACTACCCCGGCGCCGGCATCACGCTGGGCCCGGCGCTGACCTTTGGCTATGTCGCCGGATTGCAGCTGGCCAGCGCCGAAGCGAAGGCGCAAGCGCAGGTCGAACAGCCTGTGCCGGTCCCGGTCAGTCGCGCTGCTTGATCCATCGACCCACCACGTCCCTCATTCAAGGAGACACCCATGACTCTTTCTCCCACCGTGGCACCGCGCCTGCTGAACGGCCGGCTGGCGCTGATCACCGGCGCCGGTCAAGGCAACGGCCGCGCGCTCGCACTGGGTCTCGCACAGGCCGGGGCACGCGTGATCGTCACCGACATGAACCCCGAAACGGTCGAGGCAACCGCGCAGGCAGTGCGCGCCGAAGGCGGCGAGGCTTGGTCCTTCGTGCTCGACGTGACGTCACCGGCTGCGTGCAAGGCATTGGCCGCTCGCGTCGGCACCGAGATCGGCGCGGTCGATCTGCTGGTCAACAACGCCGGAATCATCATCCGCGAGGGCACGGGCAGCGACAACGCCGAATCCAACTGGAAGAAGACGATCGACGTCAACGTGCACGGCACCTTCAACGTCAGCTACGCCTGGCTCGCGGCGATCAAGGCGACGAAGGGCTCGATCATCAACATCGCCTCCATCGCCGCGTATGCGGGTCAAGGTGGCAGCCTGGGCTACTCACCGTCCAAGGGCGCGATCAAGATGTTCACGCAGTCGCTGGCGGCAGAGCTCGCTCCGCTGGGCGTGCGCGTCAACGCGCTGGCACCCGGCGTGATCGAGACGCCGATGACCGCGGCGACACGCGAGAACCCCGAGCGCCTGGTGTCCTTCATGACCCGCATCCCGATGGGGCGTGTGGGTCAGACCGAAGACCTGATCGGCCCGGTGATCTTTCTTGCCTCCGACATGTCGCGCTACGTGACCGGCATCACCTTGCCTGTCGACGGCGGCTTCCTCGCCGTCTGAGTTCCCCCACGCCCCGGCCGACAGCGAAGCGACCGGGACCTCTTTGTTCCCACGATCCACCCTAGGAGACTTCATGAAACCGAATCGAATCTGTGCGGCGCTGTTTGCCGCCGCCATCACCACCTTCGGGGCGTTTGCGACCAGCGCATCGGCCCAGGACATCAAGCTCGGCTACAACGGTGATCTGTCCGCCTCGCCTTCGGCGCAGAGCGGCCAGGCGGCCGTGCTGGGCATGGAAGCGGCCATCGCCGACATCAATGCCGCCGGCGGCGTGCTCGGCCGCAAGCTCACGCTGGTCACGCGGGACGACGTGTCGCAACCGCCGAAGTCGATCCAGAACATGAGTGACCTGGTCGACAACGAAAAGGTCGCCGCCGTGTTCGGCCCGACGAACTCCGGCAACGCCATGGCCTGGAAGCACATCGCCAACCAGAAGAAGATTCCGGTGCTGGGCAACGTGGGCTCAGGCACCGACATCACCAAGCCGATGAGCCCCGGCGCCGGCAACTACATGTTCCGCGTCTCGATGGTCGACCGCGAGCAGGTGGCTGCGCTGATGGCCTACGTGAAGAAGAACGCCGCCACTTCCAAGGTGGTGGGCCTGATGGCCGAGACCACCGGCTACGGCCAGGGCGGGCTGAAGGACATGGAA
>CAZBKC010000423.1:0-3333 GCA_964492345.1 uncultured Steroidobacter sp.
GTTCGTCGAGCACGACCTGATCGACGGCGTCATCCTGCTGCCCGACAACCTGTTCTACAACACCAACGCCGCGGGTGTGATTATCGTGCTGTCGAAGCGCAAGCCCGCAGCGCGCAAGGACAAGATCGTCCTCCTGAATGCGTCGCGCCGTGTGCAGAAGGGGCGACCGAAGAACTTCATACCTGAGGAGGACATCCGCCCGCTTGCCGCGGCCTACCTGAAGGGCGAACCGGTCGATGGCGAAGTGGCCATCATCACCCGCGAGCAGGCGGCAGAGGCAGACTACAACCTCAGCCCGAGCCGGTGGGTCGGCGGCGCATCCTCGGGCGACGAGGCTGAGCTGAACGATATCCTCGACCGCTTCGACACCATCAGTTCCGCCGAGGCCAAAATCTCGCGGGACCTCGCAATTGCGCTCGCTAAGCTTCGGGAGCTTGCGTAATGACGGACGCCCAGATGCAGCTCTCCGATCTTTGCGACTTCGTCGGCGTGCAAGTCGATCCGGCAAAGCACGCTGATGGCGTCTATGTCGGCCTTGAGCACGTTGCCTCGGGCCGCTTCGTTCGGATCGGCGAGGGCAAGGCGAGCGACGTCCTGAGCAGCAAGTATCTGTTCCAGGCTGGCGATGTGCTCTACGGCAAGCTGCGTCCTTATCTCGACAAGGCAGTGCTGGCCACGGACTCGGGTATCTGCACGACCGAGCTTCTGGTCTTGCGCCCGAAGGAAGGTGTCGATCCACGGTTTCTGGTCGGCGTCGTTCATGCGCCGACTTTCGTTGAACATGCCGTAGCCGGCACCACAGGAGTGCAGCATCCGCGCACGTCATGGGGGCACATCGCGAACTATGAGTTCCCTGCGTTCGACAGCGACGAACAGGCGAAGATCGCCAATCTGCTGTGGGAAGTGCACGACGCCATCATTTCTAATGAGGCTGCCGTTGAAGCGGGAGGTGATCTCAAGCGCGCGGCAATGAGGACGCTTTTCACGAAAGGCGTTCGGGAAGGCGACACACGGGAAACGGAGCTCGGACCTGTGCCCGAGGCATGGACCGAAACCCCGCTGGATGACTGTGCTTTTGTTCAGACGGGCGCAGCCAAAGGCCGGAAGTTCTCCGAGGCGGAAATGGTGGAGGTGCCCTACCTGCGCGTGGCGAACGTCCAGGATGGTCATCTCGATCTCACCGAAATGAAGGAGATTCGCATTCGGAAGTCGGAAATCGAACGTTACCGCCTGCAGGCTGGCGATGTGGTTCTGACGGAGGGCGGCGACTTCGACAAGTTGGGCCGCGGCTTCATCTGGCGTGGCGAACTCGACCTGTGCGTTCACCAGAACCATGTCTTCGCCGTGAGGCCGCACCGAGACAAACTCGTCCCAGAGTTCTTCGCCTATCTCGCCCAGAGCCCATACGGCAAAGCCTATTTCTTGAAGGTGGCGCACAAGACGACCAACCTTGCATGCATCAACAGCACCAAGCTGAAGGCGTTTCCGGTTCCGGTGCCTCCGACCTTGGATGAGCAGCGCGAAATCGTCGCCATCCTCGACGCCATCGACCGCAAGATCGATCTGCACCGCCGCAAGCGCGCCGTGCTCGACGATCTTTTCAGGGCGCTGCTGCACAAGCTGATGACCGGCGAGATCGGCGTGTCTGACCTTGACCTCTCGGCGTTGTCGCCCAAGCCAAAAGAGGCGGCTGCATGACCGTCCGCTACCACCTGCACGGCTTCCCGCCGGAAAACATTGACTGGGAACGGCTCGTGCCGCTGATCGGCCGAGCGAATGCGGCACTCGCCCGCTATGACGGGCTCGTTGCGGCGATTCCCAACGCCAATGTGCTGCTCTCGCCGCTGACCACGCAGGAGGCGGTGCTTTCCTCGAAAATCGAGGGCACCAACGTCACCATGAGCGAGGTGCTCGAGATCGAGGCCGGAGCGGACGCGGACGTCGACCAGCCCAAGCGCGACGACGCCGAGGAGATCCGCAACTATCGCCATGCGCTGAACTTCGCCGCCAATGCGCTGGAGGACCGACCGCTGTCGCAGCATCTGTTGCGCGAGGCGCACGCGCTGCTGATGCAGGGCGTTCGGGGGCGCGACAAGAATCCCGGCGCCTTCCGTGACGAGCAGAACTGGATCGGCCCGCAGGGATGCACCATCGACCAGGCCAGCTTCGTACCGATCCCACAGGAGCAGCTTCTGGCTGGTCTCGACCGCTGGTCGGAGTACGTCCAGGACCGAAACCAGCCTGACCCGCTCGTGCAGCTCGCTATCGTGCACGTCGAGTTCGAGGCGATACACCCGTTCAAGGACGGCAACGGCCGTCTCGGTCGGATGGTCATCCCGCTGTTCCTCCACGAGCGGCGGATACTGAGCGGACCGAACTTCTACATCAGCGGCTATCTGGAAGCCCATCGCGACGAATACGTCGGCGCGATGCGGGCGGTGTCACGCGACGGCGCATGGACCGGCTGGTGCGCCTTCTTCCTCAAGGGGTTGATCGAACAGGCGTCGGAAAACCAGGCGAAAGCCCAGGCGATCATCGAGCTTAACGCACGGATGCTGCGCGCAGCGGCGGAGCTGACCCATTCCCAGTTCTCGGCCCTCGCGGTCGATTTCATCTTCTCGCGCCCCGTGTTCTCCACCACGCACTTCGTGGACGGGGCGGGCATCCCGCGCGAGACGGCGCTGAGGATCCTGCGCACACTGCGGGATGCAGGCGTGCTGCAAACGTTCCGCGAGGGTGCCGGCCGCCGGGCGGCCATCCTCGCCTTCCCCGAGCTTCTGAATATTGCCGAGGGGAGGAGGGTGATTTGAGTGTCACCGAAGCCAAGCTACCGTGTTTGCGTGTAACAAAGTGCCGAACGGTGACATTCAAAGCCTGTTGTCTGGCGCGCGCGACACACGAATCACCGCCGGCCAGAAGAGGTCTCGTTAGTGAGTGAGATCCGAATCAGCGAGGCCGGTACGGTTCAGTTCCCGATGGTGAAGCACGCCACCGCCATCGGCTGGACGCCGATTGCGCCTGAAGTCGCCAAGCAGAAGCGCGGTGGCGAGGCGGGCATGGTGCTGCACGACGAGCTGGAGGCGGCTCTGGCCAAGTTCAACCCGTGGATGACGGCCGACGCCGTCCGGCAGGTGATCGAGAAGCTGGAGGCGATCCCGCCCACCATCGAAGGCAATCGCGACATGCTCGCGTGGCTGCGCGGCGAACGGCAATGGTACGACGAGGCCGAGAAGCGCCACCGTCACGTCCAGCTCATCGACTTCGAGCATCCCGGCGAGAACGTCTTTCACGTCACCTGGGAGTGGAGGCTGAAGCCGCCGGCGCGCAAGGGCA
>CAZBKC010000424.1:0-1246 GCA_964492345.1 uncultured Steroidobacter sp.
CGCGAGAGCAACGGGGGGGCGGCCGGTCGTCGATCGGGTCGCTGCGTGCCTTGGGATGGCTGACGTTGCGGTTGCCGCCGGTATCGACCTTCCTCTGGCGCTGTGGCGGCTCGCCAGTGGAATGCCAGTCCCGCCTCAGGTCGTGCCAGGGTGGATCAGATCTTGATGCCGCGCTGGAAAAGCCGCTTACGCACCAGGTAGGCCACACTCGGGCGATCAGCATCGATCTCTGCGATGCGGCGCATAGTCTCCGCGCTCATCTTTCTGCGCTCTCGAACGGCTTTGTTCCACCCGAGCAATCCGTCGCGAACTCCACGCAACCACCACAGGAAGTAGCCGTCGCGAATGGAGTAGACCAGCATTGCGCCGAGCTGGCGAGTCAGGAGTTTCATGCCGAAGCCGAACGGACAGTTGCGCGCAACGAGCCACAGGGTATTCCGTGTGTCGAAGTAGTAGTTTCTCCAGGAGGTTCGCGCGAGCGGCGAATAGGCGTGAATCACGGAGATGGTCGGACTGTAAATGACCCGATGACCGAGCTCCATGATCCGGAAGGCAAGGTCCGGCCCTTCATGGCTGATGAAGAAGCTTTCGGGGTAGTAACCGGCCGCAGCAGCGGTGCGATTGCGAAATGCGACCGCGCCTTCGGTGATCTCGTAGGTTTCGAACGTGAGGTCCGCAAAGCGCTCGACGGGCTTGTGGTGAACCCAGTTGGTGATGTTGCCCGTGACGGCTTCGATCACCTTGAAGCAGATGCCCGCGATCCCGGGTTCGCTGAACAGGGGGCCGAGTGTCCAGAGCGCTTCGTCGGTTAAGCCCGTCACGTCGTCGTCGAGGCAGACAACGATTTCACCAGTCGCCTTTGCCATGCCGATGTTGCGGCCGCCCGTGCCGATGTTGCCGGGGGAGCGGAGAAATATCACCATCGGATACGCGCTCGCCAGTGAAGCAGCCGGTACCTCGGAACAGTTGTCCACGACGATGATTTCCAGCTGCGGGTATCGCAACCCGCTCAATTCTGCCAGCAGGTACTTCAGCGAATCGAGACGGTTGTAGGTGAGGACTACCACCGAAATCCTTGGTGCCGCCGGGTTCTGTGGAGACTGCATCGTTGCTCGCTACGCGGCTACGGAGTCTGCGGCACGGGCTGAGTTCGACTGCGCGCTCTGCCAGAGCATGAAACTAAGGATTGAGAAGAGCACCTTGCTGTGCTTCTTTCTGAAAGATACGTGCTCGTCACGCAGCCGTT
>CAZBKC010000424.1:1256-3332 GCA_964492345.1 uncultured Steroidobacter sp.
TGAAGACGCCGGAGGCCTCGACTGCCGCCTTGCTGACGACACTATCGAAGAAAGGCAAGAGAGGCCCACGCAGCCAGCGCCCCATAGGCGCCTCGAAGCCCTGCTTCTTGTGGTAGATCATGTCGTGCGGCAGCCAGCGTTCCGCCAGCTTCTTCAGCAGATACTTTTGGGTACTGCCCCGGATCTTCAGATCTGCCGGAATCCCGGCAACCAGTTCGACGAGGCGGTGATCGAGATAAGGCACGCGCAGCTCGAGCGAGTGCCACATGCTGAGCCGATCGGACAGCGTCAGAATGTCGTCGACCATATAGGTCTGCAGATCCGTGCGTAGCGCACGTTCGAGAATGGATGCGACCGATCCTTCCGTGAACGGCGCAGTGATCACCTTCTCGGTTGCCGTCCGATCGATCAGTCGGACTGCGTCGGGTGTGTAG
The DNA here is from genome assembly GCA_964492345.1 of uncultured Steroidobacter sp. Taxonomy (GTDB): domain Bacteria; phylum Pseudomonadota; class Gammaproteobacteria; order Steroidobacterales; family Steroidobacteraceae; genus Steroidobacter. Next base: position 1,691 of record CAZBKC010000424.1, read on the forward strand.
AGTTGCTGACGTGCCTGCCACGACAGCGAGGCGAGTGAATCTTGGTAACGCTGATGTGCCGGTGCGCCTCCGGCGCGCACGAACCGTTTCAAGTGGTCGATGACATCGCTCGAATTGCGCGATTCGGGGATGCGTTCGACGATCGGCCGGATCACGTTCTCGCGCAGCCAGCGAGGGAGGAGGGCATAGCGTTCGCCGAGCACGAGTCCGAGATGCCGTCGATAGCCTGCGAACAACTCGTCGCCGCCGAGGCCGGTCATGGCGACTTTCACCTTACGGCCTGCAATCTGTGAGACGTAGTACGAGGGAACCACCGAGTCGTCGGCAAAGGGCTGGTCGAAGGCAGTCGCGATTTCCCAGGCGATCTCCTCGAGGTTCGGCGTGACGTCGATCTCGTGATAGTTCAGCTTGTAGCGCTTAGCGAGCGCTCGCGCATACTGGCGTTCGTCGATGAAGGACGAACCGGCATCCTTGAAGCCGACCGTGAATGTTTCTACAGGGCGATCCATCATGTCCGCCATCAGAGCGACCATGACGCCGCTGTCCACGCCCCCGGAAAGGAATGCGCCGACGGGCACGTCGGCTACGAGATGGCTTTGAATCGCTGACCGGAGTGCTTGCTCGCAGTCGTTCAGCCATTGTGTCTCGCTGCGGGCTTGCGGTGCGACCTGCGGCACGCTCCAGTAGCGCGCGTGACGCATCTCGCCAGTCTGGGAGATGGTCACGGAGGTCCCCGGTTCCAGCTGGGTGATCCCCGCATAAATGGTCCGCGGACAAGGGACGTTCGTGTAGGCGAGGTATTCATCTAGGCCCTGCCAGTCGAACTCGGCACTGATCATGCCCGTAGCGCGCAGCGCCTTGATCTCGGAACCGAACAGCACGCCGGAGGGAGTGCTAGCGATGTACAGCGGCTTGATGCCGAGCCGGTCACGCGCGATCAGCAGACTGCGCTTGCGGGTATCCCAGAGTGCGAAGGCGAACATGCCATGGAGGTAGCGGGGAAGGTCTGCACCGTGTTCCTCGTACAGATGCACGATCACTTCGGTATCGCTGTGCGTTGCGAAGCGATGTCCCTTGTCGATCAGTTGCTGACGCAGTTCGCGGTAGTTGTAGATCTCACCGTTGAAAACCACGCAGATAGATCGGTCCTCGTTGAAGATCGGTTGCTGGCCGCCTTCGAGGTCGATGATGGCGAGCCGGCGCATCGCGAGACCGACGGTACCGTCGAAGTAATGACCCGCACCATCCGGTCCGCGGCGCTGGATGCTGGCATTCATCCGCTGCAACGCAGGTTCATCGAGGCGATGGTCGAACGCCAGAAATCCGCAGATACCGCACATGTACTTGCCACTGAACTTGGATTTGGGTCCGGCTTGTCAACGCCCGAACGGGAGTTACCGGCCACGAGGGTCGTCAATATACACTGCTGCCATAGCGTCTTTTCGGAGTTGTGTCACGCAACCGAGGGCCGCCCACAGGTACGATTGACACACACACTCGCCGTCCAAAACGCGGCCCATACATCTGGATGCAGGTTCGAGCCCACAGGCCCGATCCCACGGCAGCGCCTGCCCGGACCAAGGTATCTCACCCGAATGACTGAGAGCAGCAGTTCCCGGCGAATCGGCGAGTTGCCCTTCCT
>CAZBKC010000425.1:0-3331 GCA_964492345.1 uncultured Steroidobacter sp.
CATGCCGGAGCGCACGCTGGCCTCGCCAGCTACACCACTCCAAGGGACACGACCAGGTGGCGGGTTTACGAGCGGGTTCGTCATGCCCTATCACGCGATCCTCAGGGAATGTGAAAAGCGATCCGAGCTTGATCCGGCAGCCTATGTTGCCTTTGCCCCGGATGATGCGAGGGCTCAGTTCTCTTATGGCAGCGAGCATGTGAGCCATGGCAGTGCCGCGGCGGCGCTGCTCGCTGCACGCGCGGCGCTCGAAAATATCGCGCAAGTTCTGGAAGGCCCGTGGCAGCGATATATCAGTTGGATCGATGAGAGGCTCGGGCGGCTTTGGAAGATGCAGGGGCCAGCTCCGGGATTGGGAGTCGCGCTCTCAGCCCTGCACCCCGGCTTTAACGGGACACTCTTCGCTATCGCGCTGGCAGACGAACTCGAGGAGAATGCCGATCCTTGGCCGGTGATCGACGCGATTTTCACAGGCAAGCGCTTTGCGCCGGCGGGATCGCCACCAGTCACTGGTATGCTTCAAAAACGCTGGGCGAAACTTTCACGACAGCCAGCGGAGCTCGACCGCCTGAAGGTGCTCGCAAGGCTCGAATTGACTAAGATGCAGGCGCAGCGCGCCTTCCACGTCAACGCTGTCGATACACTCGCCAATCCGTTTGTTCTGTTCGAGCAGGATCGTTTGGCCGCCGACCCGATCGCTTTCGGCACGATCGATCGCGGTCTGTATCCGGGGAAGGAGGTGGCGACTGCTCATCAGCTGCCTTCATCGTGCGCTCCGGGCTTGGCCGAATACGACAACGAATTTCGCTTGCGTGCGGCCTGCGTCGAGACGCTTGAACGAAGCGCAACGCAGGGCCACACGATACTCCCGATTGAAAAGCTCGTCGAAGCAGCCGCCGATCTCGGGACCGTGAATCCGGTCCCACTTGACGCGGATACGGTAGATATATGTAGCGGCGACTTCGCCCCAACCGTGATTGTTGACGACGAAGGTGGCAAGTTAACCGTTCAGTTGGATCGTTACGTGTCGAGCGCTAAGCTCATCTGCCGTGCGGTTGCTGATCGTTTGAAAGCAACTGACGCTGCGGGTGCCGTCGACTGGCGAGCTCTGGTTGATGGGAAATTCGGGGCCTTTCCGGAAGGCAACAAGGATGAAGACCGTGCGCGCAATGAAAAGGCCGCGGCGCTCACACGTCTTGCCGGGAGTAGGATCGGTGTTCTAATTGGCCCTGCCGGCACCGGAAAAACGAGCGTTCTGCAGCTTCTTTTGGAGCGGAACGAAATCGTTGGGCCCCGGGTGAGGCTCCTCGCGCCAACCGGAAAAGCGCGAGTCCGGCTGGGCCAGGAGACGGGTTGCCGTGATCAGGTGCAGACCGTAGCGCAGTTTCTGCTCGGCGCTCGCTACGACGCTGACACTGGACGCTATTTCACGAATCCGCTCGCACCTAAAATCGAAGCCACTACATGCATCGTCGATGAGTCTTCGATGCTTACAGAGGATATGCTTGCGGCGATTATCGAGGCTCTTCCGCAGACCTGCAGGCTGATATTGGTAGGTGACCCCTACCAGCTTCCACCGATCGGCGCCGGTTGCCCTTTTGTCGATATCATCGAGCATTTGAAGCGCGATCACGAGGGGAAGGGCGTCGGCGAACTGAGCACACCGCGTCGGCAGACACTCGGTGCGAACGGCGGGCAAACTGAACAACCATCCGCACTTTCACGTGCCGATGTGCAGCTCGCCGCAATCTTTTCCGGCCGGGAGTTGCCGCCCGGCGAAGACGAAATCGTCGTAAATGCGATCAGCGGCACTGACGATGATACCGTCAAATATCGGCAGTGGGAGAACGCCACCGATCTTGGCAATTTGGTCGAGGAGGTCCTCGCGCAGGAGTTGGCGTGCGCCCCCGAAGAGCTTGCAGATGCACTCGAACAATCACTTGGGGCCGTTCGCGCCGACAGGGGCTATCTGAACTTTGAGCGCGGCTGCGCCGATTCCGCGGAGGCCTGGCAGATACTGAGTGTTAACCGCAACACGCCCGGTGGATCGGTTTTCCTCAATCGCCGCTTCAAAGAGCGCCTGCGCGGCGGGCGTTTGGCGCAGGCGGTCGATTCAAACCGTGTGCCGGGCTACCAGGAATGGATGCGTTTCGTAAAGCCGCGCGGGCCCGAGCAAATCGTCTACGGCGACAAAGTCATTTGCGTGCGCAACCATCACCGCCAGCCGTGGGTCTACGATACAAAGGCGAACGGCGAAAAGGAATACATCGCCAACGGCGAAATCGGGATTGTGACTGGCCAGCGTCAGTGGGGACGGAAGAACCCCCAGTTTACGCATGTGGAATTGGCAGGACGCGCTGATCGCAATTTCAGCTTCAAGCGCAGAGACTTCTCCGAGGACGGCAACCCATATCTGGAACTCGCTTATGCTATCACTGTCCACAAGGCGCAGGGCAGTGAATTCGGCAGCGTCATTCTGGTGCTGCCTGCACGTAGCCGCCTCGTTTCGCGCGAGATGATTTATACGGCCCTGACGCGGCAGAAAAAGCGGATTTGGATTTTGCACCAAGGCCCGTTCGACAAGTTCTTATCCCTACGACAGTATGCATTTTCTGATATCGCGTCGCGCTTTACTAATCTGCTCCGTACGCCGAAACCGCAGGAAGTGCATCTGAGCGCTGAGATTCCGAGAGCTTTGGCTGGCGCGCAGCGCACATTCCTCGAGGAGAGGCTTATTCACCGTACTTTGCGCGGCGAGATGGTCAGTTCCAAGAACGAGCTGGCGATTGCCAACATCCTGTACACTTTCGAGCGCGCGGGCCGACTGAACTATCAGATTGAACCGCTGCTGCCGTTTAATGACGGCCGCGGCCGCTGGGCAGACTTCTTGATCGAGGCCGGCGGCAACAGCTGGTACTGGGAGCATTGCGGCATGATGGCGGATGAACAGTATCGCAAACGTTGGCACCGCAAGAAAATGCTCTACGCTGCAAATGGTTACGACGAGCGCTCGGCAAGCAACCCAGCGGGAAGGTTGATCATAACGGACGATGGGCCGGGTAAAGGACTCGACTCACAGGTGATCGAAGCTCTCATCAGGGAGCTAGTTGCGAGCTAGGGAAGCTCCGCGAACAGGTGAAAATTCCGCACATTTGCCTTCAGTTGGGGGCGGTGGTTTATCAATCGACATCAATCCGCGATGATTGAACACCCAAGCGATAGCCCCGGTTGCGCACCGTCTCGATCAGGGACTTGCTCTCGGCATCGGTGAACCCCGCAGCCTTGAACGCGTCGCGCAGCTCGCGGATCAGATCCTTGGCCTCGCGCGCCG
>CAZBKC010000426.1:0-3315 GCA_964492345.1 uncultured Steroidobacter sp.
CCAGGTCCAGCCGCCAAGCCCGCTATGTTCCATGGCGTACGGACGCATCTGCACCGGTGGAGCATGCTGCATGGGGTAACACCGGAGAAACAGTATGAGTTGGACGCATGTGAGGAACGAGTTCATGGGCTTCGCTCACCGCGTCTGGCGGCGAATCCCGGATCGTGCCCCATGGACGACGGGTGCCGTTGCCATCTGTTCATGGGGCGACGCCCAGGCCGCAGACCACGATCACCGCCAACCCGACAAGGCTCAGATATGGCGACGCCGACGGCTGCAACGCAAGGGCGCGCACCTGCGCATGGCTATGGCGGGCAGGGGCGGAGAGTATTCGCTCGCAATGCTGGATGAAGCGGGCATCGTCGTCTCGTGCTATGACAACGTATCCATTGACAACGCAGCCGTTGGAGCTGACGCGGCCGTCGATACCCATATGCGTCAGTTCTATGTGCTCACAGATATTGCCGCCGGTGTACCGCAGCGTGACCTGCGCATCGCCGTTGCCAAGGGCATGTGCATTGAACACGGATGGCGGCGCCGGGCAGGGGGAGCTGTCTACTGGGGTACGACCACTATTCAGCCGGTGGTGAACCGCAATGAGCAGCTGCAAGGATTCTCCCACATGACGCGGCCATCCGCGCGACCGCGGGACGAGTACTCCCCGGGTCAGCGCGGCTGAGCAGAGTCCTTGAGACAACCGCAACGACGGACGGAGCCGAGCTGGCGTCCGGCCCGGCTGTTACCAATCGGCACGGCCAGCAACGAAAATTCGAATGACCGTGTCAATCCACGGCCCTCGGTCCTTGTCGGTCAGCGGTCGATTAGTTGCGATAGCAAACGTATACCAGCCGTAAACCGAGTACAGAAATACCTGAGCTGCTGCGATGGAATTGCGGCAGGGGACACCGTCTCTCTCCGCGAACACTTCGATGATTCTCGCGACGGACTGAACGCCGATCTGAAACCGGGAGCGTGCCGATTCGCTCAGCTCAGGAAACTGATGTGCTTCTGCCAGGATGAGTCGGTTGATCTCGAGACCCGCCTGGTCGAGGCTCCGAGCCAATGCAATTTCCACATAAACACGCAACGCCGCGGTCAGAGATCTGGCTTCGGTGCTGGGTCTGAGTTCGTGCTCATGGCTCACGCTTTCAACTTGCCGGGCGATGATGGTTTGAAAGAGCGCGGCCTTGGAAGGAAACCGCGCATACAGCGTGTTTTTCGACACACGAGCGGACTTGGCAATGGCATTGATCGAAGTGGCGCCGTAGCCGTTGAGGACAAACGCCTCGCGTGCGACGGAGACCAGTCGCGCCTCAAGAGCTTCAACATCCTCTGCTTTGGGTCGTCCTCGTGGTCTGCGAGGCTGCAGGCGCAGGCGGGGACGTGCTTTCGTTCGCATACGTATGTGTTCACTCCGCAGGGAAATGGAGCCAATTGCGGCTGACTTCGTGAAATGAATCACCCCCCATTACCCGGTCAAACTTTGCGAAGTCTTCATCGATCAGCCGGCCGTATGAGAAGAGTTCCGCCGTGCTGCGACCGAGGCCGTTCGCTCCGCCGGTGATGATCGCGACTTTTCCCGACAATTCATTGGCCACGAAAACCCCCGAAATCTATTGCTCGATGCGACGCTGAACTCTGCGAAAAGCGCCTGACACGTGTGATCAACCCGGAAGACATTGACAGAGGCAGTCAGGCAGCGCGAAGCTTACAAAAAAAGGACCAAGTGGTTCTATTCATGATTGCATGACCGCTGGAGGGTTGCCAGACAGTGAACAGCAGGTGGTGCTACGCGTGAGCCGCTTCGGCTATCGCGTCAACGGTTGAAGGGGAACGCAAGGTGATTCGAAATCTTCCGGCGAATTGGGACGTTGAGGCGGATATCGTCTCGGTCGGATCGGGCGGAGGCGGGTTGTGCGCAGCGATTACAGCTCATGACCAAGGAGCGAGTGCGCTTGTCCTGGAGCGCTCGGATCAGATCGGTGGCGTGACTGCGTATTCCATGGGGGAAGTCTGGATCCCAGGTAACCATCACGAGCTGGCGTTGGGAATCGAGGATTCCCCAGACAGCGGCTTCCGCTACATCCAGCGCCTGTCGTTGGGTTATGGCGATGACGCCGCCATCCTCAATCAGTCGTTGCATGGGCCGGTCGCTCTCAAGTACTTCGAAGAGAGCGTCGGTCTCAGGACGTGCGTCATTCGCGATTGTCCCGACTACTACTACACGTTGGTCGATGACGCCCTGCCCGAGGGTCGCTATCTCGAAGTCGAGCCCTTTGCTGCAAGTACCCTGGGTGACTGGCAACATCGCACGCGCGTCTCGCCTCATGTTCCGTATGGTCTGACCCACGCAGACATTTTTCACAATGGCGGCATGGCGAACATGCGGCAGTGGGATTTCAGCGTCATGGCGGACCGGTTGGGGAAGGATGAGCGTTGTCTGGGCCCCGGCCTGGCTGGCTACTTCGTCAAAGGAGCACTCGACCGCCGCATCCCGTTTCATACGGGTGTCAGAGTGGAAGAGTTGATTGGCGACGGGGAGCGCATCGTCGGAGTGCGGGCCACGCGGGATGGCAAGGACTATCTGGTGAAGGCTGCCCGTGGCGTCGTCATTGCTGTCAGCAGCTATGAAAGAAATCCCGACTACGCGAAGACGCTCGGGCATCAGTTGAATCCCGTCTCCATGGTCATGCCATCGATTGATGGGGCGCATCTGCGGCTTGCGGGTCAGGTCGGTGCGCGCATTGCGCGAGTGCCCGATGTGACGATGCTGGGCTTTCATATTCCCGGCGAGGAACAGGAGGAGGGCGTCCCGTTGTGGCGCGGTGCCCTGCCGTTCCTCGGATTGCCGCACACGGTCGTGGTCAATCGCGCAGGCAGGCGCTTCGCCAACGAGGCGTTTTACCGCTCGATCTATTTTGCGATTGATCTCATCGACGGCGGGACGCAGAGCCATCCGAATTTCCCCTGCTGGGTCATTTTCGACAGTCAGGCGCGCGAGAAGTATCCCTTTGGTTCCGTGATGCCTGGCGATGCGCTGCCGGACGGTTTCGGAGTGAAGGCAGATTCCCTGTCGCAGCTCGCAGCAAAGATCGGAGTGGATTCGCAGGCACTCGCAGCCACAATCGCCGCATTCAACGAATACTCGGCGAAGGGTGAGGATCCGGAGTTCAATCGAGGAACGCATCCCTGGGGAGCTACCATGTGCGGCGATCCTCAGCAGAAGCCGAATCCCAACCTGGGACCGCTGCTCAAACCACCGTACTACGCAGTTGAATTGCGTCGGATGGCCGGAGGTGGTATCGCATCCACTGG
>CAZBKC010000427.1:0-3315 GCA_964492345.1 uncultured Steroidobacter sp.
TCGCAACGTCGCTGGATTCTTGCACGCCCGCAACCGGACCATCAATTCATATCGCGCACGCCCGGCCTTGCTCCGACACAGTGCGAATCGAGCGTCGGCTGCTTCACGACAGCCCAGATCGGAGAGGGGTCCGGCTCCGCCAGAACATGGGATTCCCCTGACCTGCGCCAGTCCATACTGATTGCGCGGTCGCCATGGCTGCGGATTGCCGAGCGGAGTGGTGTATCGCAATTGCCTCCGGCACACGATGCCGCCATAGTGGCTACCGCCTGTGCGCGGAGATGCGACATGAAGGTTTCAGACAGCGATCAGCGCTCCACCGACGCCGGCTTCGACATCGATGCGCGCGAGGCGCAGGTGCTGGGTCCGCCGCAACGCATCGCGCCCCTCGCTCCGGAGGATCTCGACGAAGACGCCAGGGCGCTGGTCATCGCCATCCGCGCCTCTGCCGGCGCCGATCCGCGCGAGAGCATTCCGCCGGTCTTCGCCACGATGCTCAAGCATCCCGGCCTGTATCGCTGCACGATGGAGATCGGCATTCAGCTGCTGGGCAAGGGCGAGTTGAACCCGCAGGAAAGAGAGCTCGCCGTGCTGCGGGTTGCCTGGTTGTGCCGCGCTCCCTATGAGTGGGGGCAGCACGTCGAGATCGCGAAGCGTGTCGGCGTGACGGCCGAGACGATCGAGCGCGTGACGCAGGGATCCAGCGCAGCCGGCTGGAGCGAACATGAAGCGGCGATCGTGCGCGGGGTCGAGGAGTTGCTGGGCGATCAGATGATTTCGGATGACACGTGGAATGTGCTGTCGCGCACCTGGACGGAACGTCAGTTGCTGGAATTTCCGACGCTCGTGGGACAGTACGTCTCGGTGGCGTATTCGCAGAATGCGCTGCGTATCCGCCTCAATCCGGGCAATCGCGGCCTGCGGCATCGATGACACAACTTTCCACGCTGCCATCCATGGACCACCACGCCAGCCGTATCGGGATCGAATTCATCAGCGCGCTGGGCATGCCTCCACCCGCCTTCGTCGCGCTCGCCGCCGATCTGGGATGCCGTCACATCGGCATGGCGCTCGAGCCCATCGTCCGTCTCAGGAAATTCTCCGGATGGTCGCTGCGTGACGATGCGGCGCTGCGTCGGGACATGATCGCGGCGATGCAGGACCGTGGTGTTTCGATTTCGCTCGGCGAAGGATTCGTCGCCCGTCCCGGCATCGATCTGCGCGATGCCGGCGGCGACCTCGATCTGTTGTGCGAACTCGGCGTACGGCGGGTCGGCATGATCAGCGCCGACTCCGATCATGCGCGCGCGCTGGATCAATGCGCCGCGTTCGCCGAACTCGCCGACGCCCGCGGCCTGGACTCGCTGCTGGAGTTCATGCCCGGACTGCCGATCGGCAACGTGCAGAGCGCTGCGGCAGCCATCCGTCACGTCGGCAAACCGACTTTCCGCGTGCTGATCGACACCATGCATTTCTTCCGCTCCGGCTCGACCCTGCAGCAGCTTGCTGCGCTCGCGCCGGAGCAGATCGGCTACGTGCAGCTTTGCGACGTGCCGCGGGTTTCCAGGCACGAAAGTTATGCCAACGAAGCACGCTTCGACCGGCTTGCGCCGGGCGCGGGCGAACTGCCGCTGCTCGACTTTCTTGCCGCCGTGCCCGGCGATGTCATCGTCGGGCTCGAAGTACCGATGCTCGATCGGGCGGAAGCAGGCATGGCGCTGCAGGAACTGTTGTCGGGCGCAGTCGAATCGACATACGAGTTGCTCAGGAAAGCGGCCGGCGATCCCGGAACAACCTGCGATAGCCGGCGGGCGTAAGCCCGGTGCGGCGTTTGAATACGCGCCGAAAGCACGATGCGTCTTCGTAAACCGTGGCTTCGTTCAGCGACGGGCAGGCGCCAGCAGCGCCAGCACTTCTTCGTCCTCGGGCGTCAGCGTCATGCCGCCGCGACGCAGCGGCTGGATGGCGACATGATCGGCACCGGCATCCCAGTGCTGCTGAATGCGATCGCGGATCGCGTCCTCATCGCCCCAGGCCACGATGGCATCGATCAGCCGGTCCGAGCCGCCGTTGTCCAGATCCTGTTCGTTGAACCCGAGGCGCAGATAGCTGGCGCGATAATTCGGCAACTGGAATGACAGGGCGAGCGCCTTGCGCGCCGTCGCCCGCGCCACGGCCGGATCGGTTTCCAGCAACACCATCTGTTCGGGACACAGCAGCTTGTCGGGCCCCAGAATCTGCCGTGCCTGCGTCGTGTGCTGCGGCGTGACGTTGTAGGGATGCGCGCCGTCCGCATACGTTGCGGCCACCGCGAGCATCTTCGGACCCAGCGCACCGACCACGGTCTTCGGCTGCTCGGCCGGCTGCGGACCAAGATATTTGCCGGCGAGCGCCTTCATGCCTTCCAGATGCCGCTTCATCTGCGGCGCCGGCTTCTCGAACCGGTGTCCCAGCACCCCTTCGACGAACGGCCCGTGCGACACCCCGAGCCCAAGCAGGAATCGCCCGCCCGACTGTTCGGCCAGCGCGTACTGCGCATTCACGGTCGCGAAACTGTCGCGCGAATAGATGCTGGCGATGCCGGTGGCGAGATTGAGCGCGGTCGTGTGCGCCAGCAGCCACGAACAGGCGACGAAGGGATCGCGTGCCGTCACTTCCGGCACCCACAGCGTGCCGTAGCCCCATTGCTCGACACGACGCGCGAATGCGGCGCTTTCCGCCGCACTCATTACATTGACCATGGCCCAGACGCCGAGTCGTCCGATGTTCATCTTTCGTTGCGTCACAGGATTGACTGTCGGCCGAGCATACCGATTCTCGCGCGCTGGCGGTTCAGGATCGCGGCGCACCGCCCGCCACCGCCGCTCCTCTTGTCATGGACCGACAGGGATCATAGTCCAATACGACACGCACGCTGGTCGCTGCAGTGCAGGTTGCGTGCAGGTCGCGCGCGGCCGATGATCCGCGCGACAGTCATCGGATCATCGAGGGTATCGAACGTGAAAGTCGCACTCGTCACAGGCGCTGCTGCCGGCATCGGCGCGGCCATCGGTCGCCGTCTGGCGCGGGACGGGATCGCCATCGGTGTTCTCGACGTGCTGATCGATGACGCGAAGAAAGTCGCCGATGAGATCGGGGGTGCTGGCGGCAAAGCCATTCCCCTGCAGGCCGACATCACCGATCGTGCCCAGGTCAGGACCGCGGTGGCGCAACTGCGCACGGCCTTCGGCCCCGTCACCGTCGTCGTCAACAACGCCGGCATTACGGGCACGATCCCGTTCGAGGAACTCACGGAAGCACAGTGGGACCGGATGT
>CAZBKC010000428.1:0-3309 GCA_964492345.1 uncultured Steroidobacter sp.
CGCTCGATCTCGCGCAGCACGCCGAGCGCTGGGGTTATCGGCGTTACTGGCTGGCCGAGCATCACAACATGCCCGGCATTGCGAGCGCCGCGACCGCGGTGGTGATCGGTCATGTCGCCGGCGGCACGTCGACGATCCGTGTCGGCGCCGGCGGCATCATGCTCCCCAATCATTCTCCGCTGGTGATCGCCGAGCAGTTCGGCACGCTGGAGTCGTTGTATCCAGGCCGGATCGATCTTGGTCTCGGTCGCGCGCCCGGCTCCGATCAACTCGCCGCGCGCGCCCTGCGACGCAATCTTTCTTCCGATCCCGATGAGTTTCCGCAGGACATCGTCGAGCTGATGGGTTACTTCCAACCGGCGCAACCTGGTCAGGCAGTGCGCGCTGTGCCCGGTGCCGGGTTGAACGTACCCCTGTGGATTCTCGGATCGAGCCTGTTCGGCGCGCAGGTCGCGGCCGCGTTCGGACTGCCTTTCGCGTTCGCGTCGCACTTCGCCCCCGCGCAGATGATGCAGGCGATCCAGATCTACCGGGATGCATTCCGGCCGTCCGCGCAACTCGAACGTCCCTACGTCATGCTCGGATTCAATGTGTTCGCCGCAGACACCGATGACGAAGCCCGGTTGCTCGCCAGTTCCGTGCAACAGGCATTCGTCGCGCTGCGCACGGGACGGCCGATGCAGTTGCAGCCGCCGGTGCCTGGCTACCTGGAGCAACTCGGTCAGTACGAGCGGGCCGTCCTGAGCGACGTACTGTCGTGCTCGGCGATCGGCTCGGCGGCGACGGTGCGCGAGAGCATCCAGGCGTTTCTGGCGCGCACCCGCGCGGATGAACTGATCATCGCGTGCAACATGTACGAACATGCTGCGCGCCTGCGGTCGTACGCAATCGCTGCACAGGTCCGCGACTCGCTGCAGCCCGCCTCGTCGCGGGACAAGTGACAAATCAGTCACGCTGACGCGCGTGCCGATGCGATCTTCACTGCGATGAATTCATCATCGCGTCATCATTGCTGTCGATCGTTCATCTGATACTCGATTGTCACCTCGCGAGTGAATTCCTCTCGCGCGGGAACAAACGCATCACGTCGGTGCTTGTGCGGATGACGTGTGCATCACGTTTTCCGGAATCATCGTGTTGTTGTCCGCTGTGCGCGACTTTCGCTTTCATCGGCGATGTGATGCACAGTAAAGCAGCGTGCTGTCATGCCTGTGACTCGTGACTGTGCACGAGACGGAAGCGATACCGATGAGCGTTCGCTGAAGTGACGCAAGGAAGAGACGCACATGAGCATGGGATGTCAGTGCAACAACCACACTCGCACTCGATATTCACAGATGCGTCGGTTTTCGGCGACGTGCAACGGCGGTGGGAACGAGACTTGCTTGAAGAATCGGGAACAAGGGAATGGGCGGCAGGGAAACGGGGGCTTGCGCATGCGCATCGGTGCGATGTCGGGCGCGTGTCGGTGTAATGAAGCAATGGGAGCCTCTATGCGTGACAGGAACTACGGACTCGGTTTGCTGATGTCGATGGCCTTGTGCACACACACGGTGGCGTTTGCCGACACCAGGCCCGTCACTCACTCTCCAGCGGCGGTAACGACGGAGTCGAGGCGCGGACCGCTGCGCTCTGTCGAGGCTCGCGAGGTGCGGCGTGCAGAGTCGCCACAGTGGGGGGTCCTGTCGCTTGCCCCGGATGCACAGGCCGCCGGACTGAACGACGCACAGGCCGCGCATCACTCCACCACCAAGGACCTGCTGGCACTCACCCTGATGGGTGCGATGCTCGTGGTCTACCAACTGTTCCGCAAACACCGCCTGCTGCGACAGCAGCCATTCAGTCTCTGAAGTTTCCGGTAACGGCGCATGAGCAGCACCGGCTACTCGGAACGTCCGGCCATGCCGGATATTGGAGCGCGGCCATGGCGTGACCGCGCCGGCGATGTGAGCGCGAGCGAACCCGTATCGGTGTTCGCGCTCAAGTCGCTGCTGTATCCCATCATTCCTGTCGTGACGCTGATCGCCTGCCTGCTGTGGTGGGACAAGCCGCTGCTCGGACCGCACCTGCTCGTCGGCGTACTGGCATTTCTGGGCGTGGCGGATCTGCTGGATGTCGTGCCGCTCAGGATCACGCCCGCCAGCATCATGGCGTTGCGTTCGCTGCTCGACATCATGCTGCGCTGGGGCGTGCTCATGGTGTTCATCTATCTGCTGCTGCGGCTGTCCACGCTCGGCATGTATTTCAGCAGTCCGGTGCTGAACGCCTGGGCCCTCGTGACTCCCTTTGCCCTGTGGATCGGCGAACTGGCCGCACAGCAGTTCCTGCTGCGCAGCTCTGCCAGACGGCGCACGCGCAGTGCCGTCATCGTCGGCGCAACGGGTGTCGGACTGCAGCTCGAGCAGAATCTGGCCGGCCGCCCGGCGCTGCAGATGAGCGTCGCGGGATATTTCGAAGACCGCTCGGTGCCGCGCCTGCCATCCGGATGCGTCGATCGTGTGCTGGGCGGACTGCGTGACGTGGCCGGCTATGTGACGCGCCACAGGACCGACATCGTGTACATCACCCTGCCGATGTCGCCGCAGCCGCGCATCATCGAGCTGCTGAATTCATTGCGCGACTCGACGGCATCCATCTACTTCGTGCCGGATCTGAAGGTCTTCGACCTGGTGCAGCCGCGCTTCGATCTGGTCGATGGCATTCCTGTCATCGCCGTCTGCGAATCTCCGTACTACGGTGTCCGCGGCGTCGCCAAGCGCGTGAGCGATGTACTGATTTCCGGGACGGCACTGCTGCTGCTGTCACCGGTGCTGCTCGCGGTGGCCATCGGTGTGAGGCTCGGTTCGCCCGGGCCGGCGATCTATCGCCAGCGCCGCTACGGACTCGATGGACGCGAGATCACCGTCTACAAGTTCCGCTCGCTGAGCGTGGTCGAAGACGGCGTCACCAGCTACACGCAGGTCGGTCGCAACGATTCCCGCGTCACGCCGTTCGGGGCATTCATCCGCAAGACCTCGATCGATGAACTGCCGCAGCTCTTCAATGTGCTCAAGGGCGACATGAGCATCGTCGGCCCGCGTCCGCATGCAGTCGCCGTGAACGAGCAGTACCGCAAGCAGATTCCCGGCTACATGGTGCGCCACAAGGTGAAGCCCGGCATCACCGGCTGGGCACAGGTGAATGGCTACCGCGGTGGCGACGATCTCGATTCCATGACGATGCGCATCAACTACGACATCGAGTATCTGCGTCACTGGTCGCTGGGTCTGGACCTGATCATCATGCTGAAGACGGCATCAATCATCTGGA
>CAZBKC010000429.1:0-3292 GCA_964492345.1 uncultured Steroidobacter sp.
CCTTGACGAGCCGCTTGACCTTGTCGAGGCTGCCGACGATCGAGCGCACCGAGCCGAGCATGTTGAGCGCGACCTGGCGCGCGACCTCGTTGGCCGCCTCGGGGCTCATGTCGCGGCCGACCTTGCCCGTCGACGTCACCTGCCCGTTGCTGTCGAAGGGGCCGTGCCCCGACATGAACAGGATGTTGCCGATCCGCACGCCGGACACGTAGCTGCCGACCGGCCTCGCCGCCTGCGGCACGGTGATGCCGAGCTCCTTGATTCGCGCTTCCGCACTCATGTCGTCGTTTCCGAAGGTCAGGGCAGGCTCGGGCCGGCGATGTCGGGCGTCGGCACGTTGCCGCGGGTGAAGCCGCGCATCTTCTTCAGGTAGACCGGGTGCATGAAGCCGCGCAGGCCGGGCACCCCCGCGATGCGCACGGTGTTGTCGGTGAAGACGAAGTCTTCCTCCGCCACCCGCAGCTCCTGGGTCTTGCCGTCCGGCGCGAAGACGACGATGGACATGCGGTCCTCGCTGTCGCGCTGGTGGAACTCGATCGTCCACTCCTCGCCGTCGCGTCCCTTGGCCAGACCGGTGCCGACCTTGCGGATGGCGTCGTACATGAACTGGGGGTTGAGGGGATCCAGGGTCGCGGTGCTCATCGTGATCCTCTACGCAGAAACGGTGTCGAAGGCGAACGTCGCGTCGCCGACGGAATAGATCGCCCCGTGGTACTGCAGCAGCCGCGCCGCGGCGCCGCCGCTTGCACCGGCGATCAGGAAGAGCGGTCGACCGTCGGCTTCCGGCGCGGCGGTGTTCCAGAGGTCGCGGTCGATGTCGACCAGCTCTCGCGTGCGGCCGCTGGTGACGAGATCGACGACCTGGCGGTCGAACTCCTTGCCTTCGGGGAAGTACTCCTCCCGGGCCGCTTCGACGCGCAGGTCGAGCCGGTGGCACAGGTTGCCGGGCGCGACCAGGACGACGCGAAGGCCGCTGTCCTCGACGGCCTTGCGGATGGCAGCGCCCCAGCGGATGCACTCGTCGACCGAACGCTGCGACATGGAGATCGGCACGGTCGGCAGGCGGGTGCCCATCACCTTCAGCGGACAGAAGGCACCGTGGTCGAGGCCGTACGTCTTCTCGCCGACGGGCAGCCCTTCCGCCTTGCCCTCGGCGATCAGTGCCCGGGCCAGCTCCGGCGCGCCGGGAAGGACGTGGGTGTAGAAGCGCCGTCCGAAAGCCGCCGGGCGCAGCACGTAATCATGGAACGACTCGTGGATACTGCCGGGGTCGACGAAGAAGGCGCTCTTCGGCTGCCAATGCGGCGAGGCGACGATGATCGCGTCGGCTTTCAGGTCCTGATCGATCGCCTTGCCGATGTCCTGCAATACCGTGACCTGCGGCGCACTGCTGCCATCCTCGGCCAATTCCATCAGGTAGGAGCCGTTCGGAACGAAATAGGACTTCAGTAACTCGCCTCTGCGCTTCATCTGCTTTCCGTTGCTCGCTATATGCCTATTACATACTCGCGAACAGCTGTACCGCCGTGCCGAGTTCAGTATTTCGATCGTTACTCACCGACCGATTCGGATGGATGGTAGCATCGCCGGTCTGCTAAATGATTATTAAAAATTAAACATCACTTTTAAACTTTTCTTGAAAGTGACCCCTTGAAGAATGTCTCGAACATGGAGGTCTTCATCCGCACCGTACGCTGTGGGAGCCTCTCGGCCGCCGCCCGCACCCTCGAGATGACCCCGGCGGCGGTGAGCTATCGGCTCAGCAAGCTGGAAGGCAGCCTCGGCACGCGGCTGCTCCACCGCACCACGCGACGCGTCACCCTCACCCAGGACGGCATCCAGTACCTCGGCGAAGCCGAGCGGATCATCGGCTACATGGAGCGGGTCGAGGCGTCCGTCTCGCGTCGCGACGAGGTGGCGCAGGGGACGCTGAAGATCGCCATGCCGGCCTCGTTCGGCCGCCAGCACATCGCGCCGCTAGTGCCGAAGTTCCTGAAGCACCATCCGAAGGTGCGGCTGAACATGCTCCTCAGCGACGACATGATCGACATCGTGGGACAGGGCGTGGACATGGCCATCCGGATCTGCGACCTAAAGGATTCCGAGTTCATCGCCCGCAAACTCGCGCCCGACCGGCGCGTGGTATGCGCGTCGCCCGACTATACTAAGCGGTTCGGTATGCCGAAAACACCCGCCGAGCTGGTGGAGCACAATTGCCTGGTCCTTGCCCAGCAACCGCACTGGGTATTCAACGGGCCCCAGGGGCAGCAACGGATAAAGGTATCCGGCAATTTCGAGTGCAACAGCGGCGAGGCCATCCGAGAGGCGGCGATATCCGGTCTCGGCATTGCGCTCAAGGCCACCTGGGACATCGCCCGGGCGATCAAGACCGAACGGCTCAAGATACTTCTCGAGGATTATCCGATCGCCAGCGACACCTCGGTCTGGGCCCTATACCCGAGCCGTCGGAACGTCCCAGCCAAGGTGACGGCGTTCATCGCCTTCCTAAAGGAGCACTTCGACTCCCAGCCGCATTGGGACACCTTGCTGTAGTGTCAATCAGACGGAAGTGACGAGTGGATTAGGTTGCAAGGCAACTGTCGCCCGAGTGTCTACCCGGACGGAGCGTTGAAGGTAGCTTGGCGATCATAGGAACGGCTCCTCAGCAGAGCGTCGCCAATACGAGCGAAGACGACGTTACGTACAGCTATGACCAACATGCTGAAGTTAATTGACTTAACGATCCCAGCCTTGCAGCCCTACGAGATCACCTCCGACAAATCACGCATGAGCGTTGAGGCGGCGCACGCGTTTCTGTCTCGAGCTTACTGGTCGCCCGGTGTTCCTTTTGAAATCGTTCAAAGGGCCTTCGACAACTCGCTGTGCTTTGCTGCACTGGCGAACGGCGAACAGGTGGGCTTCGCACGGGTCGTCACAGACAAGGCAACGTTCGCCTACCTCGCGGATGTCTACGTTCTGGAAGCGCACCGCGGCAAGGGCCTGGCCAAGCGGATGGTCGAGGCCATTCAAGTGCATCCTGAATTGCAGGGTCTTCGGCGTTTCATGCTTGCCACGCGCGATGCGCACGAGCTGTATTCAAGGTATGGGTTCAAGCCGCTCTTAGCGCCGGCTAGGTTCATGGAACGCCACGACCCAGATGCATACCCCCAGAAGCCCGCGGGTCTCGCCTAAGCCCTCCATCGAGGCGACGTTCTCCAGCAGCTTCGCTTGCTTCCAGCCGCCGCTTAGTCGAATGTGAGTAAGCGGCTGGGCAACACAGGTTGACGGCAAC
>CAZBKC010000430.1:0-3281 GCA_964492345.1 uncultured Steroidobacter sp.
CGATCTGGTGGCTTCGCTGCTCGATTCAGAGCGCATCGACTGCATTGTCCACTTCGCGGCGGAGTCGCACGTTGATCGGTCGATCAGTGGCCCGGATGAGTTTATTCGGACGAACATCCTCGGGACGCATTCGCTGCTGAAAAGTGCTCGGGCGGCTTGGAGTCGGGAGGGCAGAATGCGGGCCGACGTCCGCTTTCATCATGTGTCCACGGACGAAGTCTACGGTTCGTTGATGGCGACCTCCCCGGCGTTTACCGAGAGTACGCCGTACGCGCCGAATTCACCTTACTCGGCGAGCAAGGCCAGTTCCGATCATCTGGTTCGCTCTTATCACCACACTTACGGACTTCCCGTTACGACAAGCAATTGTTCCAACAATTACGGGCCGTACCAGTTTCCGGAAAAATTGATTCCACTGATGCTCGTCAATGCTCTGAATGGTAAGCCGCTACCGGTGTACGGGCGCGGTGAGAACGTTCGGGATTGGCTGTACGTCGAGGATCACTGCCGCGCTATCGATTCCGTGCTCGCGCGCGGCAGAATCGGTGAGACCTACAATGTAGGCGGCTGCAATGAATGGCGAAACATCGATATTGTTTATCTGTTGTGCTCAATTCTGCAGCGGAGATTCGAAAATGACCCGACGCTTGCTGGGCGCTTTCCGCAGTGTCCGGCGGCTGTATCGGCTCGCACAAGCGACCTGATTGCGTTCGTAACGGACCGTCAGGGTCATGACTGGCGCTACGCCATCGATGCCAGGAAAGTACGTGAAGAACTGTCGTTTGAGCCGCTTGAGCGTTTCGAGACCGGTATCGAGAAGACAGTCGACTGGTACCTGGCAAATGAGCCCTGGTGGAGATCCGTCCAAAGCGGCACATATCGCACCTAGATTCGCCTGAATGAGCCCATGGGTGTCGACAGTTGGCGACACTGCATTCTAAAAATGCAAAGACGCAACCGTCACGGCCCTTCAAGATTCGGCAGTCGCGAGTAGCCGTCACCACAGCCGCACCTGTATAGTCGCCGCCGTTGTGGCCGTCGACAGACGTGGTGCCGTCGACAAATAGATCGGATATTTAGACACAGGCCCACCGCGGATTGAGGACGGCAGAAATCGGATGGAATCATGTCAGGGATAACAATTCAGATCGGTCTTCCCCTTCTCGTCACCATTCTCTTCATGTTTGCACTCCGCCCGGTTGCTCGTGGACTGGGGCTGATCGATCGCCCCGGCGGTCGAAAAATGCATGTCGGCGAAGTCCCTGTCATCGGAGGCTTGGCCATGACCGGAGGGCTTGTCGTAGGGACGCTGTATGGCTTTCAGTCAGTACAGGGCTTTCCCTTCTTCATTACCGCGGTGATTGTTCTGGTGCTGATTGGCGCGCTGGACGATCGTTACGACTTGCCGCCGTCAGTGCGTTTCCTCGCACAGCTCTGTGCCTGTCTGCTGATGGTGGCGGGCGCGGGTATCTATGCCAGGGATCTGGGAGCACCCTTTTTTCGGGGAACACTGGAGCTGGGATGGTTCTCGATTCCCTTCACCGTGCTGATCGTTTTGACGGCGATCAATGCCTTCAACATGTTTGATGGCAGTGACGGCGTTGCAGGAGTCCAGGCGCTCATTGCCGCGGTATTCCTTGGCTTCGCATGCGTCATGGCGGGTGCCATGCACTACCTCCCGCTTGTGGCAGCGATGGTGGGGTGTATTTTGGGCTTCCTGGTGTTCAACTGGCCTTCCAGGCGCACGCGCAATGTGCGTGCATTCATGGGGGATGCCGGCAGCACCATGCTGGGGTTCTCGCTTGCGTGGCTGAGTGTTGAAATTTCGCAGGAACCGGTGCGGGCAATCAGCCCGGTCGTGATCCTCTGGGTATTTGCGCTGCCGATCTATGACTTGTTCAGCAGCATGATTCGCCGCGTTTCTCAGGGGCAATCTCCGTTCCACGCGGATTCGGAGCACCTGCATCACATCCTGAGGCGCTTCGGCTATTCATCGCGCCGCGTGGCTCAGATCGTATTGTTGTCGGCGACGCTCTGCGCATCAGTGGGCGTTGCGGGCTACCTGAATGGTATTGCTGACGGCTGGCTGTTTCTCGTGTGGATGTTGCTGGGGATCGCTTACCACCTTGTCTTTGGCAGCGGTCTGATAATTCAACGTCGCGAGGAGCCCAGAGAGGAAGGCGAAACCAGCGTGACCGGGAAGTACTGGACAATCTGGAAGCAGCGATAAAGCAGCGATGAGATAACACCGCCACCCGGCAGTCGTCCGGTCAGGTCACACTGCGACCACGCAGACAAAGGAATGTCTGCGGTGTCCCGGGACAGGGTTTCAGGGGACTGATTCCGCAAGCAGAGATGTCTTGCGGGATTCTGCCGAGGAGGAGAGGGAGGAATACCCTTCTCCGGCCATCTTCCTTAGGATCGCGAGCAGCGCACCCGGCGAGCCGGTCTGTCAAGGCCAGCATTGACCAGCAACGGGTCAGGTAATGCTATCGGACTGCCTTCCTGGAGAGCGTCCATGGCTGCCACCAGTCTCAAACTGCCTGATGACTTGAAGCAGCGCATCGCGCGGCTGGTCGAAGGGTCGGGTCGCACGGCCCACTCCTTTATGGTGGACGCGATTCTGCAGGCCGCAGAGCGAGAAGATCTGCGCCGGCGCTTTGGTCAAGAAGCGGTGCTGTCCGAAAAGGAAGCCAGCGACACCGGCCCAGTGTATGAAGCGGCGGAGGTTTTCAGCTATCTCGAACGCAGAGCTGTGGGCGGACGTGCCAGGCGCCCGCGTCAGAAATCATGGCGACGGTCCGGCTGACCGGGCGGGCAAAGGTGTATTCCTTCTGGCATGGGCGCAGCAGCAGCCGTGTCGTTGTCCATTGGTTGCCGGATGACGTCCGTCACTCCTCCCGCCGCAAGGATGGGCCGCCACGAAAAACCACTTGAGCGCATTTCTGCCTAAAAATCACAGTTATTCGCTCTCCAATGGCGTTTCGCCCGCGGCATAGTCATACCACACGGGCAAGGGATGGCCTGTGGTGTCCCGGGACACGGTTTCAGGGACTGCCTCGATCGGCATGGCTGATCGGGATCCGGCCGGAGAAGGTGAAGGGAGGTACGCCTTCTCCGGCCATCTTTGCTCCAGATTGCGTGCTGTCTGCTGGAGGGGATACACGCGGAGGGTTGACGCACTGAATGGCTGCACGTAATTTACGTGAAGTCTGCTGTGATCAGTTATGGCAACCAAGCACAACATTACCGTCGCGATCGAGCCCGGCCTTCTGAAGAAG
>CAZBKC010000431.1:0-3266 GCA_964492345.1 uncultured Steroidobacter sp.
AGCGTGCGGTGCGCATGGTCTTCGACGCCAAGGACCAGTACCCGTCGCAGTGGGCGGCGATCGAGTCCATCGCCGGCAAGATCGGCTGCACCGCCGAGACGCTGCGGCGCTGGGTGCGCCAGGGCGAGCGTGACGCCGGTGTGTGCGAAGGTGCGACCACGGCCAAACAGCAGCGCGTCAAGGAACTCGAACGCGAGGTGCGCGAGTTGCGCCGTAATAGTCCGACCAGCACCGTCATTGCACCAGGGTTCGATGCCCGGCAGCATCCGATCTGATGGAGTGCACACCCGCTTGATGGTGTGCACCAACGGAGATGGTGGACACCATGAAGGGTCATTCAAGAGGTTCGTCGCGAAGCCGGCGGCAGCATGAACGGGCGTTCAAGGACGAGTTGATCGCGCAGAGCCTGGTCCCCGGCGCGTCGGTCGCGGCGATCGCGATGAAGGGCGGCATCAATGCCAACCTTCTATTCAAGTGGCGACGTGAGCACGTCGTGGCGGAGGCCACGCCGGCGGCCGCGACGTTGCTGCCGGTCTGCGTGATACCGGATGTCGACCCGACACCGGCGGCTCAGCCAAACGCGCCGGTCGGTCCCGCGGTCAATCGAGGCGCACGTTCTGGCGTCATCGAAGTCGAGATCGCAGGCGCCCTGTTGCGGCTTCGCGGTGCCGTTGACGAGACGATGTTGGGCTGTGTCCTGCGCGCGCTGCGCCAGAGCGCATGATCGGCCCGCGCGCTGGGACACGGGTGTGGCTGGCCGCGGGCATCACGGACATGCGCTGCGGTATCGACTCGCTTGCAGCGAAGGTTCAGATGGCCTTGACGGGGGATCCGTTCAGCGGTCACGTCTTCGCAGTCCGTGGTCGTCGAGGTGACCTGGTGAAGTTGCTGTGGAGCGATGGCGACGGCATGTGCATGTTGACGAAGCGGCTTGAGAGAGGCCGCTTCGTATGGCCGCAGGCCGACAGCGGTCGGGTCTCGTTGAGCACTGCGCAACTCTCGATGTTGCTCGAAGGGATCGATTGGCGGCGTCCTGAGCGCACGTGGCAACCGCGCATGGCGGTGTAGTCGACGAGGCCATTGGTTGACGGGACATGTCCCGTTGCGAGAGATGGTCGCGACGGGCAAAGTCATGGTCATGACGTTTGCGGAACTCGTGGCCAGCAACGCTGCATTGAGCGGTGAGGTTCGGCGCTCGCACGAGGCCTTGAAGATCGCGCAGCTGACCATCGACAAGATGACGGTCGAACTGGCGTACCTGCGGCGCATGAAATACGGCCGCTCCAGCGAGCAGCTCGAGCATGCACAACTCGAACTCGTGGGCGGTCAGGTCACACCCCCGGTGGTTGAGCCGCCCGCTGATGCCGACTCGGATGACGGGTTGAAGTCCAACGTGACGTCGCTCGATGCCGAGCGCAAGAAGCGCGAGCCCAAGACCAGGCCGGGGCTGCGCGAGTTGCCGGCGCACCTGCCGCGACGCACCGTCGTTCACACACCGCAAGGCGCATGCGGCTGCACGGCCTGTGGCGGTGGCCTGCGGGAGATCGGTCAAGACGTCTCGGAGGTTCTGGACTACGAGCCGGGCACCTTCCACGTGGTGCGCCACGTGCGTCCGAAGCTGGCCTGCGCGGGGTGCCACACGATCACGCAGGCGCTGGCGCCGACCCGGCCGGTGGACCGGTGCATGGCCGGTGCGGGTCTGCTCACGCACATCGCGGTGAGCAAGTTCGCAGATCATGTGCCGCTGTACCGGCTGTGCCAGATCTATGGTCGTGACGGGGTCGAGATGAGCCGCTCGACCATCACCGACATGGTCGGCAACTGCGGCTCATTGTTGACGCCGCTGGCCGATGCCGTTGGGCGCTACGTGCTGAAGGCCGACAAGGTCCACGGCGACGACACGCCGATCCGTACGCTGGGCGGCAAGGGCGAGAAGGCGCGCACGGCTCGGCTGTGGGTCTACGTTCGCGATGACCGCCCCAGCGGCGACAAGGCGCCGCCGGCGGTGTGGTTCCAATACTCGGCCGACCGCAAGGGTGAGCACCTTGCGCGGCACCTGTTGAACTACAGCGGCATCCTGCAAGCCGATGCGTACTCCGGATACAACGCGATCTACAAAGGGGGGCGGATCCTCGAAGCTGGGTGCTGGAGCCACGCGCGCCGAAAACTGTGGGACATCCATGTCATGCAGAAACGCCTGCCCGGGACGCTGGCGCACGAGGGCCTGGTGCGGATGGGCGAGCTGTTCAGGGTCGAGGCAGAAGTGAACGGGCGATCGGCGCTGCGGCGACGACGAATGCGCCAGGCTCGGACGGTGCCGGTGTTGAAGGAATTGAAGTCCTGGATGAGCGAGACCTTGGCACAGGTGTCGGCGAAGTCGCCCATGGCCTTGGCGATAGGCTATTCCTTGAGCAACTGGACGGCGCTGACGAACTTCGTCGGTGACGGACGCATCGACGCGCACAACAATACGGCTGAGCGCGCCCTGCGCGGCGTGGCGATCGGACGCAAGAACTATCTCCACGTCGGCTCGGATGCGGGCGGCCACACGGCGGCGGTGATGTATACGCTGCTGGGCACGGCCAGGCTGAACGGGATCAACCCGCAGCGCTACCTGCGCCACGTCCTGGAGCGCATCGCCGACCACCCGAGCAACCGCATCGACGAGTTGCTGCCGTGGGTGGTTGCCGCGAAGTGGGAGGACGACGCCAGCGCGAAGGACATGCCGCTGGCGGCCTGAACGCAGACCTGGCGGGCGTCGGCAGAATGTGCTCATGCGCATCAAACTGATCGAAGAGTTGCCGATGGCGACCAGCGCCGAGCTGTACCAGCTCAGCTGGGTCATCGAACAACTATTGGCCGACCCACGACGCATCGTCCAGGTGCGTGCGCAGTTGCATACCGGCCAGCAGGTCCAGTACCTCCACTGGGCAGACGGGAAGTTGCGCTCGGCACGCATCGTCGGGATACACGGAGACCACGTGGCTATACTCGATGCGGTCTTCAACAAGGCCTTCAAAGTGCACTACGCGGCGATCCTCTCCGACCCGACCGCGGCGCCCACCGAAAGTGGCCCGACACCAGCGAATATCGAACTCAACAACAGGCCAAGTCCGCCACCAGAGGTCGCCGGTCGTGCCGACTTCCGTGTTGGCAATCGAGTCACCTTCACCGACAAGAATCTGCAGCACCGCGTCGGCCTGATCGTGCGCGTCAATCAACACACCGCCACTTCTGACCGTCGCAGTCGAGCGTGGCGGTGTGTT
>CAZBKC010000432.1:0-3243 GCA_964492345.1 uncultured Steroidobacter sp.
CTGTAAGCAGGAGCATGCGCCTGCGCGGGTGACCCTGTTAGCGTGTCGCTGTGGTCGCCGCAGTTGACACATAGGAATACACTGTCCTCGTCATCAACGACACGCAAGGCCGCGGGGTCTCAGCTTCGCTCTTACAGTAAGGCCCGTCAGCGCCTTCTACGCTGCCGCCAGATGACCAACAACCCGCCCCAGGTGCAAGCTTCGGGCGGGTTGGTCGTTTCCGCTCTTGACTCTTGAGTCTGGGCAGTGCCTTCAGCTTTTCAGCGCCGCTGAAACATGGCAGAACAGGGGCGTCGTTGGCCGCCCGATCAGGCGGCTCACGGCAGGAGGTGGAATGAAGACGCTACTTCTCATTCGTCACGCCAAGTCGAGCTGGAATGACGCGAGCTTGCCCGATCGGGACCGGCCGCTCGCATCACGCGGTGAACGCGATGCGGCAAAGATGAGCAAACGGTTGTCGCAGCGACATGTCGATCCGGACCTGATCACGTGCAGTCCAGCGGTGCGCGCATTCGCGACGGCGCGAATCATCGCCAGGGGGCTGGACTACGAGCGCGAACGCATCGCGGTGGACGATCAGCTCTACGCCGTGTCGATGGATACGTTGATCGAGGTCATCGAAGAGCTTGACGACGCATTGGATTGCGTGATGCTGGTCGGGCACGACCCGGAGTGCAGCGCACTTGCCCATCACTTTTGCAATGAGATCACCACATGCCCACCTGCGCCATTGCGGAGTTCCGGGTTGATGCCAAAAG
Organism: uncultured Steroidobacter sp.; assembly: GCA_964492345.1. Classification (GTDB taxonomy): domain Bacteria; phylum Pseudomonadota; class Gammaproteobacteria; order Steroidobacterales; family Steroidobacteraceae; genus Steroidobacter. The sequence goes on from CAZBKC010000432.1 coordinate 759, forward strand.
GTGGGGCGGCATCGGCGACTCCAAAGCCCTAATGACGATCTTCGACTCGCCGTAGAACGAATCGCGCTAGCCGCGGGGCAACCAACCGCACGAACTCCAGACCAAGCAGCTACAGCAATCTTCGTCGAAGCCGGCAACGGCCGCGTGCCGGCGATGGCTCTGGCCCTGAAACAGTGCGCAGCGACTAGCGACCGGGACCACCATCGCGGGTGGTCCGCGCCGTTGCCGATCATTACGATGCCACCTACCGTGTCATAGTCTGGCCGTGGGGCATGGTTCCTCGGTTGCGTGGTCTCAAGGAGACTGATCTTGTACAAGAAGATCGTGCTGGCTTACGACGGCTCGGAATCGGGGCAGCGGGCGTTGCTCGACTGCCAGGAGATAGGGCAATGGAGCCGGGCGCAGCTTTATCTCGTGGCGGTGATGCCATTGCCGGTGGCGATGATTGCTGGCGAGGCCTGGGCCTACAACCCGACGCCTGAAGGCGAAGAGAAGGCGCGCTACCAGTCGGTGCTGGACTTGGGCGTAGACCGCCTGCGTCAAGCCGGCTTGGAGGTCCATGGCGAGGTGGTCACGGGACACTCGGTCGACGAGATCGTGCGCGTCGCCAACACGGTTCAAGCTGAACTGATCGTCGTCGGGCACAAGCACCTGGAGAGCTGGACCGCGCGCTGGTGGCGCGGCGGCTCGGTTTCGAAGAGCCTGATCGAATTTGCGCCCTGCAGTGTGCTGGTGGTCATCACACCTTGACCTTGGGGGGCCGTGAAAGCCCTCGCGCTGAAGACGCTCAAGGGCGCAGCGTCTGATCTGAGGCAGGGCTCATCCAGTAACTTGTAGGGCTTGACGCACTTCGGTACGAATCCTTCAACACTCGCAACGAAAAGCGCTGCAACCTGCATTCAACGCACTTCCTTCCGCCAAACGCTCGCGAGCCAGGGCTGCATCTCGTGCGGCAAGCCGGCCGGGCGATAGTAGTGATCAAGTTCCGCGAATCCGGCAGCGGTCATGTAGTCGCGCCAAGCCTCCCAATCATGAAAGGCGCCATAGCGGTCCCCGTTCCAGCCCTCCTGGCCGCTACCCCGGGGGTTTGAGCTGAAGAGCACACCGCCCGGTTTCAGCGTCGCGTGCAGTTGCCTGAGGACTCGTGGCAACTCCTGGCCCGGGATGTGGAACAGCACCGCATTGGCGAACACGCCGTCGAAGTGACTGCTGGGCAAGTCCAACTCCAGAAAGTTCTGCACGAGCACTTCGCATCCGCTGTGCTTGCGGGCCATCGCCGCCAACCGAGCCGAGCCATCCAGACCGATCACCCGATGCCCGAGCGCCTTGAACGTGCTGAGATCGCGTCCGGGTCCACACCCGAAATCGAGCAGAGTGAACGGCGGCGGCACGTCGATGTGCGCCAAGAGCGTCTCGATGTTCTGGCGCACATCGTGATCGCGTGTGCCGTCCCAATATCCCTGGGCATGGCGGTCATAGTGGGCCAGCGTGCGTGCTGCGACTTGATGCAGTTCCTCAGGGGTCGGTGACATGCGATCATTCCAAATGGTCGACGATTCCAATGGACGGCGCTCGGCGTCGGGTACCTGGACCAATGGGACCAGCTCGCGGGCAACGAGACACGCCAGCCTCCCGCGCAGCAGTCACAACACTTGCACTTTGGTGCGGCAAGGACAACCTCATCCTGTCTCGGCTTGCTCGAGCACAGAGAATCGCACCGGCATGACCTCGCGCGTCGAGATCCTGGAATTCGAGTCCTTTTCGATCAAAAAGAGTTGCTGCTCATCGGGGAGACCCGCGGGAATGACCATCTTGCCGCCCGCAGTCAACTGGTAGACGAGCGTCGGGGGGATAAGGTCGGGCGCCGCAGTGACGATGATCTTGTCAAACGGCGCGTGATCGGGCCAGCCGACATGGCCGTCGCCGACGCGCACATCAACATTGGTGTAGCCCCGTCGGGCCAGACGCTGCCGGGCCTCAATGGCCAGTCCTTCGATGAGTTCGACGCTGTAGACGTGGCGCGTCAGCTCGGCCAGGATCGCCGTCTGGTAACCCATCCCGGTGCCGACTTCGAGCACGATGTCGGTCGGCTGCAGGTCGAGCAGGTCGGACATAAGGGCAACGATGAACGGCTGGGAGATCGTCTTGCCGTGGCCGCTGGGCAAGGGCATGTCTTCGTAGGCAAAGGGCTGCAACTCGACTCGGACGAAGTCGTGGCGTGGCACTTTGCCCATGACTTCCAGGACGCGCCGGTCGACTGACGCCTTGCCCAATCGCGAGGTCAGAAAGATGGTGTGCGCGGCGATCTGGGCGACCATGTGCCGGCGCAGCACTGCGAACTCCGGATCACTCACAACAAGTACCTGGCGGATGTAGCCATCCATGGTACGCCTGGCCCGACGACGCCAAGCGCTGTGCCGCAGGTGCGGCTGTTGGCGCCGACCGAAAACTGAGCCACATATGAGGGTTGTGCCGACCCAAAACT
>CAZBKC010000433.1:0-3240 GCA_964492345.1 uncultured Steroidobacter sp.
GGCCGTAGCAGACGTAGTTCATGCCGGCGCCGCCGTAGGCTTCAGGGATGGTGGGCCCGAGCAGGCCGAGTTCCCCCATCTCGCGGAAGATCGCAATGTCGGTGTGCTCGTTGCGAAAGGCCTCGAGGACGCGCGGCGCCAGGCGCTCCTGCGCATACGCGGCCGCCGCATCGCGGACGGCGCGCTCGTCGTCGGTCAGCTGGCGGTCGAGCAACAGCGGGTCTTCCCAGTTGAAGCTTGCTTTGAGGGTGGGCATGTGCAAATCTCCCGAAATGGGGTGGACAACGGAGGTGAGAGGACGCTCACCCGGGAATGACGGCGGTGGCTTCGATCTCCACCTTGGCGCGGTCTTCCATCAGGGCCTTGACCTCGACCGCCGTCATGGCCGCGTTGTACGAGCCGATGACCTCCCGGAACGCGCGACCGACGTCCTTGCCGGCAGCGAGGTACTCCTTCTTGTCGGTGACGTACCAAGTCATCCGGACGATGTGCTCCGGCTTGCCATCGGCTTCACGCAGAACGTCGACGATGTTCTGCAGCGCCTGCCTGGCCTGCGCGGTGAAGTCGTCGCTGTGGAAAACGCCTTGCCCATCCCATCCGATCATGCCGGCGATGTGAACCGTCCTGCCGCTGGCGACAACGCCATTGGCATACCCCTTGGGACGCGCCCATCCGGGCGGCAGCAGCACTTGCATCTTGGAATCCTTCATGGCTGGGAATCGGTTGTGCGCGCGATTTCGGCACGAATGTCGGGCGGAATGTCGACGCTTGGAGTTTCGTAGGCGTGGCTCACAGCCTGGCCTCTTCGTACTTGTCGAGTTGCATCATCTGCACCCGCAGTTGCCCGAGGGCGTGGTGGAGTTGTTGCACGGTCTTGCCGTCGAGACCGCCGAACAGCTGGAGAATCCACTTCTCGTGTTCACTGGCCATGGTCTCGAAGGTGCGCCTGCCTTTCGGTGTCAGGCTCACGCGCCAGGCACGCCGGTCCGACGGGTCGTCCTCGCGCTGCACGAAGCCATCGCGCTCGAGCTCGTCCGTCAGGCCGGTCACGTTGCCCGACGTGACCATGAGCTGCTTCGACAGCTGGTTCATCTTCACGCCGTCACGATGGCGGAAGAGCTGTGCCATGTAGTCGAAACGCGCCAGCGAGATGTCGAAGTGCGCCCGCAGCCGCCGGCGAATCTCCGCTTCGATCTGCGTCGTGCAGGCCAGCATGCGCAGCCAGAGCTTGAGCGTGGCGTGGTCGGTCGAGACGGCACGCGCCTCATGGCCGAGTTCCTCGCCTTCGTCCAGCAGGGCACGGCTGTCATCGGGCCTCATCCCATCACCTCCCCTCCCGAGACACTGATGGATTGACCGGTGATCGAGGCTGCGGCGTCACCGCACAACCAGCGCACCGCGTCGGCGACCTCGCGTGGCTGCACCGTGCGCCCCTGCGGATTCCCGGCCGTGAACTGGGCACGCGCTTCGGCCTCGCTCATGCCGGTCTTGGCGACGACGTTGGCGATGCCGTCGCGCAGGATGTCGGTTTCCGTGTACCCCGGGCACACCGCGTTGACCGTGATGCCCCTCTTGGCGACCTCGAGCGCGAGCGATCGTGTCAGGCCGATCACGCCGTGCTTCGCAGCCGCGTAGGCCGACACGTAGGCGTAGCCCTTGAGACCGGCCGTGCTGGCGATGTTGACGATGCGACCCCAGCGGGCCTCCAGCATGTCGGGCAGCGCGGCCTGCGCGCAAAGAAAGGTGCCGGTGAGATTGACCGCCAGCATGCGTTGCCAGAGCTCGAACGACATCTTGGCGAAGGGAGTCGTTTCTGCCTGCCCCGCGTTGTTGACGAGCACGCTGACCGGTCCACTTGCCTTGGCCTCCGCAAAGGCGGCGTCGACCTGCACCGGATCCGACACGTCGGCCACCACCACCCCATGTCCTGCGCCCGGCAACTGCGCAGCAAGAGCCTGCAGCGCATCGCGACGGCGCCCGAGCAGCGTGAGCCTCGCGCCCTCGGCGGCCAGCATCTGGGCAATCTCCGCACCGATGCCGCGCGCTGCGCCCGTCACGACGATGTGGCGGTCCTTCAAGGTCAGGACCTCGGCCATCAGACCCCCAGCGCGCGATTCGCCTGCGCGAGCGCCGAAAGACCCGCGCCCTGCGCAGCCAGAGTGCGCTCTCGATCGAGGTTGCGTTCGAGCTGCACCTTCGCGGCCCGGTACTGCTTCGGCCACTCGATGTCGAGGAAGCCGATCTTGGCGGCCTCGGTCAGCGTCCAAGCCGGGTTGGCCAGATGCGGCCGGGCGACGGCGCACAGGTCGGCACGGCCGGCGGCGATGATGCTGTTGACATGGTCCGCTTCGGAGATGGCGCCGACCGCGATCGTCGCGATGCCGGCCTCGTTCCGAACCCGGTCCGAGAACGGGGTCTGGAACATGCGCCCGTAGACTGGCTTCTCCTTCTTGCTCACCTGGCCCGACGAGCAGTCGATCATGTCGGCGCCCGCAGTCTTGAAGATGCGAGCGATCTGCACCGCGTCGTCAGGTGTGATCCCGCCCTCGACCCAGTCGTGCGCCGACACCCGCACCGACATCGGCAGCTGCTGCGGCCAGACCTCGCGCACGGCGCGGAAGATCTCGAGCGGGTAGCGCAGGCGGTTCTCGAGCGAACCGCCGTATTCGTCGGTGCGCAGGTTGGTCAGCGGTGAGATGAACGACGACAACAGGTAGCCGTGGGCGCAGTGCAGCTCGAGCCAGTCGAACCCGGCCTCAGCTGCCCAGCCGGCACTTCGAACAAAGTCGTCGCGGATGCGGTCCATGTCGGCGCGTGTCATCGCGTGCGACCATTGGCTGACGCCGTCGATGTACTGCTGCGGCGACGCCGAGATCAACGGCCAGTTGCCTTCTTCGAGCGGCTGGTCGATGCCCTCCCAGGCAACGCGGGTCGAACCCTTCGCGCCGGCGTGCCCCAGTTGAAGGGCGATCTTGGCGTCGCTGTTGGCATGCACCCAGTCGACGATCTGCTTCCAGCCATCGCGCTGCTCTGTGTTCCACAGACCCGGGCAGCCCGGGGTGATGCGGGCGTCCGGCGACACGCAGGTCATCTCGACCACCACGAGTCCGGCGCCACCCATGGCGCGGGCGCCGAGGTGTACCAGGTGGTAGCCCGCCGGCTGGCCGTCGACACAGGAGTACTGCGCCATCGGCGACACGACGACGCGGTTCTTGAGCGAGATGCCGCGCAGCGTGAAGG
>CAZBKC010000434.1:0-3233 GCA_964492345.1 uncultured Steroidobacter sp.
TTCCCTGGCTGCAGATCGTTCAACTGGTGCCGTCGATTCTCGACGTCTCGCGCGAACTGCTGCGCAAGTCCCGCCAATCACCTCCCTTGCCGGCGATACCGCTCGAAGGCGAAGACGCCACCACCGCGCGCATCGCCCGACTCGAAGAAAACGAGCGCCGTCAGGCGGAGCTGATCAGCCAGATGGCCGAACAGATCGCGCAGCTCACGCGCGCGGTGACGATGCTGCATAAGCGGGCGATCTGGCTTACGGCGGGAATGAGCGTGGCAATTGTGGTGGCAGTGATTGCGCTGGTTCGGTAAGACGAAGAGTTTCACACGGAGATCACGGAGGTCGAAGAGGAGAGCAGGATTTCACACTAGAGAGCACAGAGTCGAATGGCACTAGGTTAAGGCGCATTCCTCTTTTCGTCATTCCCGCGCAGGCGGGAATCCATGCTCGATTTCAGAGCTGGATCCCCGCCTGCGCGGGGATGACGGACTTAACTTAGTGCCATTCCTCTCTGTGATCTCTGTGTGAAACCTCTTCTTACTGCTCCTTCGCATCCCGATACAGCCCTTCCACTTTCGGCACGTTCGCCTGCAGATCGCGGATGCGCGACTCGCTGGAAGGATGCGTGCTGAAGAACTCGGACTTGCTGCCGCCGAGCTTGCCCATTTTCTGCCATAGCGTGATCGAGGCGTCCGGGTCATAGCCGGCGCGTGCCATCAGTTCCAGACCGATGCGGTCGGCTTCGGCTTCCTGCTCGCGGCTGTGCGGCAACGTGAACGTGACTGCGGCGACCTGGTCGGCGAGCGCCATCGTCGAATCTCCCACGCCAGTGGCGATCGCAAGGCCGGCGAGCGCGAGCTGCTGGGCATAGGCCCGCGACAACCGCTCGCGCGAATGTTCGCGCAGTGCATGCGCAATCTCGTGTCCTATGACGGCGGCGAGTTCGGCGTCGGTGGCATGCAACTGGTCGATCAGACCGGTGTAGACCATGATCTTGCCGCCGGGCATGCAGTAGGCATTCACCTCGTTCGTGGTCTCGACGTTCACTTCCCACTTCCAGTTGGCGGCGTCGGGGCGAAAGACCGTCGTCTGCGGAATCAGCCGCCGCGAGATGGCCTGCACGCGATCGTACTTGGCCTTGTCCGCATTGAGCGCGCCCTTCTTGCGCGCGTTGTCGAGTTCCTTCTGATACGCCACCTGCGCGCCCTTCTGCACTTCGGCTTCCGACACCAGCATCTGCTGTTTGCGATCGACGCCAATGGCACCGGGCTGGGTGGTCTGGACGGTCTGGCAGGCTGCGGCCAGCACGGCCACGCCGACGACGATGATTTTCTGGAGTACACGCATACAGTGCTTCCGACCGCTCTGGCGGGAAAACGCTCCGTTCCGGGCAGGGTTCCTGCCCTTCAGGGTTTGGGTTCGGGCTTCGCTTCGGCGGGATTGCCCGTCACGACGAATCGCGCCAGGCGCTTCGCCTGATTGCCGACGACTTCATCGACGATGGGAGCCCAGTCGGCCAGCGGCCGGTCGGCGAAGCCGCCGACGTTGTAGGTGACGGTGATACGTGACCCGCCGCCGGCTGCTTCGATCTGCCAGGTGAGTGCGCCGGCGAGGCCGAATTCCTGCAGCGGGCCGAGCGCGCCCATCATCCGCAGCGTCTTCGCCGGCTGGGCATAGACGACATGCGCATGCTCGATCCCTGCGTAGAGACTGAGTTTTTCGCAGAAGCAGCCGCGCGGGACGGGATCGAGACTGAGGTTGCGCGAATCGCCGGAATAGGTGTGTTCCGGGTCCCACCATTTACCGATATCGGACAGCGCGGCCCAGACGGTCGTGGGCGGTACGCCCGCTGCCTCCACGACGTGACGCAGGTTGAAGCCGTTCGGCGCGGCATTGACGATCTCGGCGCCAGCGACCGGCAGGAGGCCGACCCCCGACACGACCGACAGCACCCATCGACACAGGTTCATGCGAAGCATGGTGATCCTCCCGCTGCATTTCTGGTTTCGCCGACTCCCCGGCTGGTGCGCAGGATACCAATGCCAGCGGTTGGCGGTTGGCGGTTGGCGGTTAGCGGTTGGTTCAGAGAAATGAAGCCGATCCGGCTCCTTATCTGGCTAACCGCCAACCGCTAACCGCCAACCGCTAAAGTGGTAGCCTTGCCGACCTTCCGGCCGCTGCCACGTCACATCGGGGGAACACCATGGCACTGACTGAAAAAATCGTCGACTACGCGGACGCTGGCACGGCGTGCAAAGGATTTGTCGCCTGGGATGACGCGCGACCCGGTCCCCTGCCCGCGGTCCTGATCAGCCATGCCTGGGGTGGACGACAGGCGGTGTTCGATCAGAAGGCACGCGATCTGGCGCGGCTCGGCTATGCCGCATTTGCGCTCGACATGTATGGTGGTGGGCGCACGGGTACGACGGTCGAAGAGTGCAGCGCATTGATGACGCCTTTCGTGACCGATCGCGCCCTGCTGTCGCGCCGGATCAACGCGGCGGTCGCCGCAGCCAGCTCGCTGCCGCAGATCGATGCGCGTCGCATCGCTGCCATGGGCTTCTGCTTCGGCGGCATGTGCGTGCTGGACCTGGCACGCAGCGGCGCCAAGGTGCGCGGCGTGGTCAGCATTCACGGACTGCTGAAGCCGCCCGGCCTGCCAGGAGGCGCCATCAGCGCAAAGGTCCTGGCGCTCCACGGCCACGACGACCCGATGGCGCCCGTCGAGGATGTCGTCGCGTTCGAGAAAGAGATGACCGCGGCGAACGTCGATTGGCAACTGCACGCCTATGGCCGGACAAAGCACGCCTTCACGGACCCGAGCGCAAACAATGCCGATCTCGGCCTTCTCTACAACCCGGACGCCGAACGGCGTTCGTATGTGGCTCTGCTGAATTTCCTTGAAGAAGTGCTGCGCTGATCGCGGCCCGACGTTGGTAACGACATGAAGAAACGCTCTGGCAAGACGACCGCCTCGAAAGCCTCCGCTGAACTGCCCGTCACCGAAGAACAGGCACAGGAAGCCGTCCGCGTACTGCTGCGCTGGTCGGGCGACGACCCGGAACGCGAAGGGTTGCGCGATACGCCGGGACGCGTCGTGCGCGCCTACCGGGACTGGTTCTCCGGCTATCATTCCGATCCCGCCGACTATCTGCGGCGCACTTTCGAGGAAGTCGAAGGTTACGATGAGATGATCGTTCTGCGCGGCATCGAGTTCGAGTCGCATTGCGAACATCACATGG
>CAZBKC010000435.1:0-3232 GCA_964492345.1 uncultured Steroidobacter sp.
GCTGACGCGCAGCATCGATCGCGGCACGCTGTGCTACGACTGCACCTGGCAGACCGCGAGCGCCGGCATCGTCAGGATTCCGGACGCGAAGCTCACGCCCGCCACGATCGAGAGGATGCTCGCCCGCGCGGTGGACATGGTCGAGCAGGGCGAAGTCATGTGCGGCAGCTTCGACGAAGCGCTGTTTCATCTCGATGCGCTGCATCGGCGTCGTCTGCTCACCTGCAAGGAGATCTTCGCCAGGTACTCGGGCGTCGTCGATCAGGCCGTCGCCGCCCTGGCGGCGCAGGGCGTCAGCCTCGGCCGCGAGTGGCTGCTGGCCATCATCAAGCAGGAGACGAGCGGCATCGTGCGACCGCGCTTCGAGCAGCATCTGCTCACGCGTCTCAACAACCAGCGTCCCGTGGAGGATTTCGTCGAACTGCGCTATCGCTCGATGAGTTTCGGCCTCGGTCAGATTCTGGGCGAGAACTACCGGCGTGCCGGCGCGCCTTCGGCCCGGCGCATGTATCTGAGTTCGATTCCCGAGCAGGTCACGCAGATCGCGCGATTCCTTGCTGCTTCAGCGGATGTCGCGAAGGTCGTCGGTCGGACGACACCGAACGGCCAGGACTTCCGCACCGTCGCGCGCTACTACAACGGCCCCGGCTACGAGAAACACCACTATCACGAGTCGCTCGCAACCTGGTTCCGCGAGTTCAGGGCGCTGGCGGTGCAGTGATCCTGCGTTACAGGGCGGAATCAGTCCGTCCCTGAGCCCAGGGGGCGGCGGCGCCCGGAAGTTCCGGTGGCATAGGCAGTCGCCGAGCGAGATGTCGCGCAACGTCTTGCCGTCCCGAAAGGGATAAATAACGATCGTGTCTCAGGGTTGCGGGAATAGCCCCGCGTCGTTCGGGTTGATAGCCTTTCGACTGTCGTATTTCCTGCCCGTCCACGAGTCGAGTTGCCATGTTCCGATCGATCCGTCGCCTGCTGGTGTTCCTCGCCCTGCTGTCTGCCGTTACCAATGTCGTCGCCAGCGATGGCTTTCCCCGTCCTGCCGAACTGGAGCGCGACGTCGCCTTCTGGCGCCGCATCTACACGGAGGTGGGGACCGACGGCGGGCTCATTCACGACCCGGTGCGGCTCGACGTGGTCTACGAAAAGGTCCGGCTGCCCGCCGACCTGTCGCCGAAGGAGCGCTCGAATCGCATCGACGGCATCAAGCGCAAGTACAGCCGGATCCTCGATCGTCTCGCCAGCGGCGCGACGGACCTGACCGGGGAAGAACAGCGCGTCCACGACCTGTGGCCGAAGGGCACGCGGCGCAGCCGTTTCGAGCAGGCGTCGGAGGAGGTGCGCTTCCAGCTCGGGCAGTCCGATCGATTCCTCGAAGGGGTCATCCGTTCGGGTGCCTACAAGGCCCATATCGAAAAGACGTTCGCGAGGATGGGCCTGCCGAAGGAACTGGCGGCGCTGCCGCACGTCGAGTCGTCCTTCAATACATACGCTTATTCGAAAGTGGGCGCGGCGGGCATGTGGCAGTTCATGCGCGCCACCGGACGGCGCTACATGCGCATCGACAGCGTCGTCGACGAGCGTCTCGACCCCTACGTCGCCACCGAGGCGGCGGGCAAGTTCCTCGAACAGAACTACATCGTGCTCGATAGCTGGCCGCTGGCCCTGACGGCGTACAACCACGGCACGGCGGGTATGCGCCGCGCCAGGGAACAGATGGGCACGAGCGACATCACCACGATCGTCCGCAACTACAGCAGCCGGTCCTTCGGCTTCGCGTCGCGAAATTTCTATGTCGCCTTCCTGGCGGCGCTGGAGATCGACGCCGATCCGACGAAGTTCTTCGGACCGATCAAGCTGAATGCGGTCGACAACAGCCAGGTGCTGACGATGTCCGGCTACGTGCCGGCCAGCCAGCTGGTCGCGGCACTGCAGGTCGAGCGGGAAGTGCTGCGCAAGCTGAATCCGTCGCTGCTGCCGTCGGTCTGGAGCGGCTCGCGTCACGTGCCGCGGGGGTTCGACTTCCGCATTCCGGCCAGCGTCGACATGAATGCAGTCGTGGCGCGTCTGTCGAACGCAGCGAGCTTCGACGCGCAGGTGGCGGACACCCAGCACAAGGTGACCCAGGGCGAGACACTGTCGGTCATCGCCAGCCGCTACGGCGTCAACATGAACCAGCTCGCGGAAATGAATGGCCTGCGTCGCCCGTATCAGATCCGGATCGGCCAGGTGCTGACGCTCCCCGTGAAGCCCGGCGCTGCGGCGCCCGCGGTGGTGGTTGCACAGGCCGGGAAGGAAACGCCGCGGAAATCCGCGACGCCACCCACCGGCGTCGTCGGCAGCGAAAACAGCTATGTGGTGAAACGCGGCGATACGTTGTCGCGCATCGCTGCACGACACGGGATGTCCGAGCAGGCGCTCATGGACCTGAACGACATCCGCAATCGCAATTTCGTCTATGAAGGGCAGGTGCTCGCGCTGGTCGCGTCGGCGCGCGTCGCACCGCCGGTCGAAGCGGCGGTACCGGTCGATACGGTGATACCGCCGCCGCCTGCGGAAGTGGCGGCAGTGGCCGAAGCGGCGGAACCCGCCTCGGAAAAGGAAGCGGACGAGATCGGACCAGCCTTGCTGTCGGGGGCGCACGCCGCCGCTTCGGCGGATCCAGCGGATTACTCGGTACACGATGACAGCACGATCCGGGTTCAGGCGGCTGAGACCGTCGGCCACTACGCCGAATGGCTTGAGGTCCGCGCCAGCCAGGTACGCAAACTCAATCGCATGACGGCCGCGACACCCGTCGTCATCGGCCGCAAGCTGAAGATGGATTTCTCCAAGATCACACCCGATCAGTTCGAGGCGCGCCGCACGGCCTATCACCGCCAGTTGCAGGAGGCCTTCTTCACCGAATTCCGGATCAGCGGCGACATCAGTCACACGGTGAAGAGCGGCGAGTCGATCTGGGTCCTCGCCCAGCAGCGCTACAACATTCCCATCTGGCTGCTGCGTCAGTACAACCCCGACGTCGACCTGGGCTCGGTCCGTCCGGGAACCAAACTGGTCATCCCGACGGTCGAACCGGTGAATGGCGGTGCAGCAGGCACGGTGACAGGGGCGGCGGGGTAAGGCGAAGACGGGAATTTCACACAGGGGTCACAGAGGTGAATGGCACTAAAGTTAAGTCCGTCATCCCCGCGCAGGCGGGGATCCAGTTCTGAAATCGAGCATGGATTCCCGC
>CAZBKC010000436.1:0-3231 GCA_964492345.1 uncultured Steroidobacter sp.
ACGTCGACTCGCATCGCCAGCGCCTGGCGCTGACAGCCTGCCTCATTCCTGCGGCGCCACCACCGCGGGCAAGTCGACAAAAAAGGCAGCCCCTTCGCCCACCGCGCTCTGCGCCCAGACCCGACCGCCCATCCGCTCGACGGCCTTGCGGACCAGCGCCAGGCCGATGCCTGTGCCCGGGTACTGCTCATCGCGATGCAGCCGCTGGAACACCTTGAAGATGTGATCGTGGTACTGCATGTCGAAACCGATGCCGTTGTCCCGCACCGTCAGCCGCACGGTGTTGCCAGCCCGTTTTGCCGATATTCCTACGGTGGGCTCCACGACCGCACTGGAGTACTTGATGGCGTTCCCCAGCAGATTGCGCAGCGCCAGAGCGAGTCCATCGGCATCGAGGAACAGGGTCAGCGGTTCGACGTCCACCGTCAGCCGCACGCAGCGGCGTTCGATCTCGTCCGTATATTCCTCGACGACCAGATTCACCAGCGACTGCAACTCGATGTGAGTCGCATTCAACTGCCGGCGCTCGGTATTCGCGTACGACAGCAGATCGTCGATCAGCGAGGCCATCTTCAACGCACCGCCGCGCATGCGTTTCAGGTAGGCGTCGGCCTGGGGACTGATGTCGGTGCCCAGTTCGTCGCGCAGCAGATGGGCGAAACCATCGATGGCACGCAGCGGCGACTTCAGGTCATGCGCCACCGCGTATGAGAATCCTTCCAGTTCTGCGTAGGCGCGCTCGAGCTGGGCAGTACGTTCGGCCACGCGTTTTTCCAGGGCCACGTTCAGGTCCCGATAACGCAGTTCGCTGTCGCGCAGGTCGGTATTCGCATCGTTGAGGCGCCGGTTGGCTTCCATCAACTCGTTGTTGAGTCGCTGCGCGTCGCTCTGGATCAGTGCTTCGCGGACGCCGAGGATGATCGCGAAGAGGATGAACAGCACCGCCGTCCAGGTCAGTACCCGCGATGTCAGGGTATCGGCACTGACGATGCCGACACCGACCATGATGATGATGAGCAGTGCCGGTACGACGGCCTCGAGCCAGCGCTCGCGGCGCTGCATCTGGTGCGATGGACTCGCCACCGGCCGGGCGCGCAGCCAGTCGCGCTCCGCGGCGGCCCACGACAGCAGTCCGAACAGCAGCAGCCAGCCCGTATTGATGGCGTCGCCCGGCAGATAGGTGCGCATCATGAGCGAGCGGATATAGATGAGTGTGCAGATCGCGTAGATACAGGTTCCCGCGACCAGCTTCAGCATCACTCCCCAGGTGGTGGTCCAGCGGTACGTCCACAGCGCGTAGAGCGCATACAGGAACGTCGAACCGATCGTGATGCTCTGCAGGGCAGCCAGCCACAACAACTTGTCGGGCGCGCCGGATCGCAGGGCAGGTTCGATCAGTCCCAGCGTCACGATCATCGCGAAGCAACACAGGACGAGTCCCACGTTGCCCAGCTGCTTCGGCATGAACGGCGCGTCGTGCTGTTCCTCGGGAAACTGGCTGATCGCCGCGATCAGCAGCAGCGGGAACAGCGAATAGAACACCTGTCCGGCACCCAGAAAGGGCATCGCGATGCCCAGCACCAGCTGGTTGTAGTTCCAGAAGCCCTGACCGATCACCCAGCTCGCGCATCCGGCGCCCAGCAGCCACCAGCCTCTGGCATTCGCACCATCGAGACGCCGCGCAGTGCGCAGGCAGCTCCAGCAGGCAACGACGGACGACAGCGTCCAGGCGATGTTGTTGATCCAGACTTCGGTAACTTCGTCCGCGGACCAGATCGCCGTCAGATAAGCACCAATACCCAGAAGCCAGGCGGCTGCGACTCGGCGCGGATCGATCGTCCCTGCAGGGCGTTGTGTTATTGCGATGGCCATCCTGGATGCTGGCTGGTCTGGCGTCGGGGCGGAGCAAGGATGCGGGATCTCGGCGGCAATGCCAATCCGGGATCTATGACTACGGACGCACGAACTGCAGGAGGCGACCCTTTGCTTCGATCTGCGGCCCGCCGGCACGACAGCGAAGCTCCGTGCGCGCATAGCCTTGCGCGGCGAGGCGCTTGCTGAATTGCCCGCGATAGCCCCGGCCCGGATCGGCCACCAGCACGGTGCACCGTGATTTCGCGTGTCGTTCGATGAAGTCCGCCAGCAGTGCTGCGTGATCGGGTTCGTACAGGACATCGCTGCCGATCAGCAGGTCGAACCGACCCAGCGTCTGGTTCGGCTCACCCCACGGGGCATTCCGGTAGACGACGGGCGGAAGATCATTGAGCTCGGCGTTGCAGCGCAGAAACTCCGCGACCAGCGGATGATTGTCGCTGGCGGTGACATCTGCACCGCGTCGCTGCAACACCAGGCTGGAGATCGCCATGCCGCAACCCATTTCGAGAATGCGCAGCCCGTCGACCGGGAACCGGGATATCTCTTCGGCCAGCGCCAGTCCCACCGGCCAGATCATGCCGAAGATGGGCCAGGTCGCGGAGGAGATGCCCGCGCGCTCCGCCATGCCATCGGGATCGTGGAATTGCTGGCGGTCGGCAAGGATGCGCAGTCGATAGTCTTCGCCGCCGATCTGTAGCGTGACGATCTGGGTGTTGTAGCCGGTCAATTGGCGCTCGCGGACTTCAAGAGGAAGCGTTTCACACAGAGGGCACAGAGTACACAGAGGCAGAAATCAGCATCCTGACCTCTCTACTCCGTGATCTCTGTCCCGCGGGATTTCCGTTGGTCATGATCTCTGCGTGAAATGCTTTCCTCTGGATCTGAGCTTCAGAGAATTCGCTCGATTGACCGCACCTTGCCGTCGACGATCGTGACCCGGATCGGCGCCGCTTGGCTGCCGCGGTCGTAGGTCCATTCCTCGATGACGGTGGTGCCGATGACAACGGACGCACCGTTCGCCGTGCGCACGCGTACATCCTCTTCTCGTACCTGCTTCGACGCCGGCTCGCCGCACTTGCTCACGATCTCGGCCACCGACAGCGATGAGTTCACGATCGAACTGCCGCAGCGGATGGTTTCGTCGGCGGAAGCGCCAGTGGTGGCGATCAGTATCGCCAGAGGAAGGAATGCAACGCGCATGAGCCGGACTCTACGCCGGGTGAAGTCCAATGGCACTTGCATTAAGCGCAAGGGCTTTCTGTTTCTTACCCTCCTCCGCTTGCGGGGGCCGCTCCTGCGCGTCCATGCGCCCGCGGCATTCGTGACCAACGGAAATCCCCGCGGGACACATCCATG
>CAZBKC010000437.1:0-3225 GCA_964492345.1 uncultured Steroidobacter sp.
CGGATCCATCAACGGATCGCGCGGTTCGCGGCGCCGTTCCTGGATCACTTCGGCGGCCATCTTCGCCAGTCCTTCGGCGGCGACTGCGACACTGGATTTGTCGAAGGCCTCCCATGCCTTGACATACGCCTTCGACGTCGCCCACAGCACTTCGATCTGCGCCTCGGTCAGCCCCATCCATTCGCCGAAGACATAGGCGGGTAGCGGACTCGCGAAGTGTTCGACGAAATCGGCCTCGCCGCGCGCGACCAGATCGCGCATGAGATCGGCGGCGATGCGTCGCGTGGCCGGTTCGATCATGGCCACTCGCCGGCCGCTCAGCGCACGATCGATTGCACGCCGGTAAGGTGTGTGTTCGGGTGGATTCAGGTGCAGCGGCGGACGCCGTCCCGTAGTCGACGAACCGGGCACCACATTGCGCACTGAGGTGATGTAAGTCTCCGGCTCCATCAGGATGCGCAGGATGTCGTCGTAGCGGGTCACGGCCCAGAAGCCGTCGAACGCCGTGCTGTGCGCGACCGGACAGCGCGAGCGCAATTCCCCGAATCGGGCGTATTCGCTTTCGAAGGTCTCCGACAGGGTCGGATCGTATTCGTTGAGTTCGCTGACGGACGGTTTCGACATGCATGCTCCGCTCGCACGCCGCTGGTCCGGCGCGATGTCGTCAGGATCATATGCCGTGATTCCGGGGCCGGGTAACAGCCGTTCCATCTGCCAGCGATAAGGTCGCGTGATGCCCGGGAAACAGGTCAGGAGCGGCGGTGTCGCGGCGCGAACGCGCATTTCCCCTCACCCGCGCTTCGCGCGACCTCTCCCAAAAGGGAGAGGTGAAGACCGCGCTGCGCGGGCCTAGTGCAGCAATCGCAGCAGTTCGTCGATGCGGTCGAGTCGTTCCAGGCCCATGAGTGTGTCAGCGAACCGCCTGGCCGCGGCGCAGTTCATGGGACGGGCGGCGTGCGCCGCGCATTCGACGAACTTCTGCGTCAGGTCTTCGAGCGACAGTGGATTCTCCAGACTGCCGCGCGGGTTCATGACGGTCTCGTTCATGCTCGTACCGTCGTGCCGCTGCAGTTCCCGGCGGGCGCCGATGGCGGTCGATCCTGGCGTGTCGCTGCGCACCTCGATGCGTGCGGCGAGCTGGAGCACGTCGTCATCGGCCAGCGCCTGCGGCAGGAAGCTCTGCAGGCCGACCCGCCCATGCACCAGCGTCGTGGCGACAGTGAAAGGCAGGCTGAACTTGGCGTCGATCGCCGTGGCCGGACGGCGCTTGCTCTCGATGGGTTCGGCCAGCATGGTCAGCATGCGGCCGCCGTGGATCACGACGTGTCGAATGTCCTGTGCTGAATGCACGCGCCGATAGTTCAGCGCCGCCTCGATGGCCGCATGCGTTCCGCGACAGGACGGCCACGGCTTGAAGCTGACGTTCTCGATTTCGAAGCGTCGGCCAAGCCCCCGGGTGAGCGCATCGGGGTCGTACTGTCCGCGGGCAAAGCTCGCGAAGAAGCCGGCGCGGCCTTCCAGCGGCGCATCGAACCCGGTGACGCCACGCTGTGCCAGCAGCGCTGAAGTCACGCCCGCGCGTGCGGCAAATGCATCGCGCACGGCGCGCACCACCGAGTTCGGGCTGTGGATGATCTCGTTGCTGCAGGTCGACTGACACTGCAGCAGCGACAGCGCATCGACGACCTGTCTGCTGTCGAGTCGCAGCAGGTGTGCCGCGGCGGCGGTGGCGCCGAAAGCCGCCAGAATCGGCGGCGGGTACCAGCCGAACTCCGCGAGCGATACACGCAGCGCCAGTGCCATGCGGACGCTCACGTCGCAGCCGATGGCAATGGCCGCGATCAGGTCGCGGCCGCTCACCGGACCGAACGCTTCGGCGATGGCGAGCGCTGCAGGCACGACGGGCGCATTCGGATGCACCAGCGCGCCATCGTGCGAATCCTCGTAGTCGAGCGCATGGGCCAGCGCGCCGTTGGCGAGCGCGGCCGCTTCGGGCGGCACCTTCTGTCGTTCGCCGAGCAACGTGCACAGCGGCTGGCCGCCCTGTACCAGTGCCAGATCGACGAAGGCACGGCAGCCTTCGCCCAATCCGCTCGCACCCAGCGATACGCCGATGGCATCGAGCAGGCAGCGCTTGCTCATCTCGATCGCGGCCGGCGTCAGATCCTCGTAGCGCGTGCCCGCGATGAACCCGCCGAGCGCATTCGACAGGTGACTCATCGCGCCCGCGCTTCACCTGCCAGACCGGTATCCGCTGTGCTGCGGGCTGATGGCATCGCCCTGAGCCACAGCAGCGCCAGCGCGCCCACGACCAGCACGGCACCCATCGCGTACACGGGCAGATCGAACGAGCCCGTGCGTGCGCGGATCCAGCCGATGGCGACCGGCACGATCAACCCGGCGAGATTGCCGCACATGTTGATGATGCCGAGGCCCGCGGCGAGCGCGAGCGGATGCAGGAGGATCGGCGGAATCGTCCAGAACGTTCCCTGCGCGGCACCCATGAAAAAGCCGGCCAGGATCAGCAGCACGAGGGCCGCACCGGCACCTGGCAGCGTCGTGAGCGCGAGCAGGATGCCAGCCAGCAGACTCGCAATCGCGACGTGCAGGTAGCGCTCCTGCACGCGATCGGAATGCCAGGCATTCACGAGCATGCCGACGCCGATCGCGAACCACGGCAACGCGCTCAGCACGCCGACTTCCAGATCGCTGCTGCCGGCGGACAGGTGACGGATCGCCTGCGGCAGCCAGTACAGCAGTCCCTGTGCGCCGGCCATCAATGCGAACCAGCACAGCGTCGCGGCCCACAGGCGCGGATTGCCGAGCAGGGCCCAGCTCGACGTATGCGGTTGCGGCGCGACCTGTTCGGCCGCGAGCTGATCTTCGATCCAGCGCCTCTCGGCTTCGCTCAGCCAGCGCGCATCGCGCGGCCGGTCGGCGAACAGCCACAGCACGGCCACGCCGAGCACGAGGGTCGGCAGGCCTTCGACCAGGAACATCCAGCGCCAGCCGGGCAGGTCGAGCGGATTGTCCACGCTCATGAGCCAGCCCGAGAGCGGTCCGCCGACGACGACGGAGATCGGCACCGCCAGCATGACGTTGGAGATCGCGCCGGCGCGATGGCTCTTCGGGATCCAGTGGGCGAGATACAGCATGAGGCCCGGCGCATAGCCGCCCTCGGCAAGGCCGAGGATCACGCGCAGCGCATAGAACATCTCGCGCGAA
>CAZBKC010000438.1:0-2369 GCA_964492345.1 uncultured Steroidobacter sp.
TCCATGTCGCCGCTGATGATGAGCCGCAGGTAGTCCTGGATGAATTCGGTCGCGTACTTGTCCTTCAGGATCAGCGGACGCTTCGAGAAGATCTCGCTCCTGGAGGGATCTTCGATCACGCGCTCCAGGCCCATCATGCCTTCCTTGCGTGCCACCGTCAGCAGGTCGTATATGACCGCGAACAGCGCCTGGTAGTGGGCCTTCTTGTACGGCGAGCCCTTGAGCAGGCCGGCGATACCGCCGAAGGCGCGCTTCGTGACGCTGAAGGGATTGGCAATGATGAAGGCACCGAGCGCCGCGCCGCCAATGATCACGATTTCGGACGGCTGCCACAGTGCCAGCAGTTGACCGCCATGAAAGGCAAACCCGCCGAGCACGCAGCCCATGACGACGACGATGCCGAGAATCAGACTCATGGTCCGGAGTTCCTGCACTATGGACGCGGAATCTCCCGTCCCAGGTAGCAGATCGGCCACGCGCCGCCGACCTTGAGCGCTGCATTGCGTCAGACTTTTTCCTAATCAGGCCTCCCAGTGCTGACCGCTCTGCGGCGACAATGGCGCTCATGAAACTGTTAACCCTGTCATGGCGTGTCGCCGTCCTGTGTCTCGCGGCCTGTCCGGCCCTTGCCCAGGAATTGCAGATCATCGATCTCAGCTATCGCACAGCACCTGAGGTGATTCCGGTGCTGGAGCCGCTGGTGGAACCGGGCGGAGCAATCAGCGGTAGCGACTACAAGCTGTTCGTGCGCGCAAGTGCCGCCAATGTTGCCGAGATCCGGCGGGCGCTCGAGCAGATCGATCGCCAGCCGCAGTCGCTGCTGGTTTCCGTGCGCCGCGCGAGCCGGCAGACGATCGAGCGTGAATCGGCCGGTGCGTCCGTCGTCGTCGGCAACATCGGTTCGAGCGCGACCGTTCACGCGACCGACAGTCCGTCGCAGCGCCAGGGGTCGAGCATCAGCAGCGTGCAGGTGCTCGAAGGTGCGTCAGCGTTCATTTCGACCGGCCAGAGCATTCCTGTCGTCACCGCGGTCATGGCGGGTGGACGCGGACGCTGGGTAGGTGCTTCCACCAGCTATCACGACGTGAACAGCGGCTTTCTCGTCACGCCGCGAGTTTCGGCACAGCGCGTGACACTGGATATCGAGCAGCAGGCGCAGCAGGTGGGCGCCAACCAGTCCGTGGACTCCCAGCGGATCACCACCCGGACCAGCGGCAGGCTGGGCGAATGGATTGCGCTCGGCGGCGTCAGCGAATCGGCCAGTTCACAATCCAGCGACGTATCGAGCCGGCAGTACGCGACGCGCAGCGATGATCTCGAAGTGTGGGTGAAGGTGGAGGAGCGCTGAAGGAGAGGCCCCCTCCCTGACCCTCCCCCGGCGACCGGGGGAGGGGATGAAGAAATGCTGACTTCCCTTCTTTCTCCCCCGGTCGCCGGGGGAGGGCAGGGTGGGGGCATTCCTGTGACCCACCCGGCATCCCCTTGCTGCGCTTCTGCGCTAGCGTCGATCCTTTCTCACGCTGGCCATCCCGTTTGCTCGACTACTGGAAACCGCTGCTCGCCGTCATCGTGTGCTGCTTCGGCGTGGCCGGCATGCTCTCTGGCCGTCCCGTCGAACGTGCACCGGGCGTGCTTGCGCCCGACGATCCCATCCAGACACCGACGACCGCAGCCCCATTCAGCATGGGCGAATTCCAGATCGCGCCGCAGGCGAACTACGACATCACGGCGCGGGTGCTGTCTGTCGAAACTTATCGTGTCGATAGCGGCGCGAAACTGTCACCGATCGACTTCGCCGTCGGCTGGGGACCGATGTCCGACAGCGCCGTGCTCGACCACTTCCGCGTCACCCAGGGCAGCCGCTTCTTCACGATCTATCCTGACGAAGGAGCCATCGATCTCGGCACCGCATTGCAAGGCGCCGCCAACATGCACCTGATTCCAGGATCGGCGCGCGTGCGCGATCAGCTCAAATCCGTGCGGCCCGGCAACGTCGTGCGCCTGCTGGGATATCTCGTCAACGTCAGCCGCGCCGACGGCTACACATGGAACACCTCGCTCACGCGCAACGACACCGGCGCCGGCGCCTGCGAACTGTTCTATGTCGAGGAAGTTGCGGTGCGGTGAGAAGGGGAGAAGAGGCCGCAAAAGACCGCATAAAAGAAGGACATGAAATGTGATCAGAAGACGAGACCAAGTATCTCTACTTTGTGAATTTCCCTTCTTTTATGCGGTCTTTTGCGGCCTCTCCATTTTCTCCGTCTTCTCCCGCGGCAATCTGCACCGTACGATCAATCCCGGATGGTTGTCCAGCAGTTCCACTGAACCCCGGTGCAGCCGGATCACGGCGGCGACGAGGCTGAGGCCGA
>CAZBKC010000438.1:2379-3212 GCA_964492345.1 uncultured Steroidobacter sp.
CAGCCAGACCGGCAGCGGCCTCGGCCTCAGCCTCGTCGCCGCCGGTCTGGCTGCGATCGCGTTCCAGGCGCATGAAGGGTTGCAGGATGCGTTCGCGATCTTCTGCCGGCACGCCGGGGCCGTTGTCCGCGACAGCGAGTGTGAGCGCATCGTCGCCGGCATCCACGCTGACTTCGACCCGTCCGCCCGCCGGCACGTATTTGAGGGCGTTCTCCACCAGGTTCACCAGCACCTGCGCGAGCAGTTGCTGATTGCCGCGCAGCACGGCCTTGTGCTCGCCGCGATACGTGAGCGATTGCGAGCGCCCGCTGGCTTCGGGCTGATACAGATCGACGATCTCACATGCGAGATCGGCGAGGTCCACTTCCTCCAGCGGCAGTTCGCGCGAATAGGCATCCGCCTGGGCGATCTGCAGCAGCGTGCCGAGGGTGCGCTGCACCCGCTCCAGTTCCGCGAGCGTCGCTTCCATGACCTCGCGAGACTCCGTCGGAAGTTCGCGATGCTGCAGGGCCTCCTCGATGCGCACGCGCGCCCGGTACAGCGGCGCACGCAGATCGTGTGCGGCGCTGTCGAAGGTCGTGCGCAGCAGGCGGGTCTGCTGTTCGATCCGGTCGAGCATGCGGTTGACGGTCGCCGAGAGTTCGTCGAATTCGTCGTGTGCCCCTTCGATGGCGAGACGCTCCGACAGTTCGCCGGCCATGATGGTGTCGCAGGTGCTGGCGACCGCGGCGACGCGGCGGCGAACCCGCTGGCTGTACAGGTAGGTCACGAGCACCGAGAGCGCGATACACAGGGCGGTGCCCCAGACCATGGCCTCGCGGCTGCGCTCGGCC
>CAZBKC010000439.1:0-1079 GCA_964492345.1 uncultured Steroidobacter sp.
GTGAAGTTGAGCGTGTTCTGTCGAAGCAGTGCGCCAATCTGCGTCGCGGAAGGCCATTCCTGCTTTGCTCTATGCCGCTTCGATAACGCCAGCGCGATTGCACCGGCAACGTGTGGGGCCGCCATGCTGGTACCGTCCATCGGCCGCACGCCATTGAGCGTACCGGCTCGTGCGGCGATGACGTCCACTCCTGGTGCGCAGATGTCCGGCTTCTTGCGCCCGTCCCTTGTCGGTCCATGTGATGAGAAGTCGCCGACCATTATTGGCTTGTTCGCGTCGATAGCCGCTACCGTTATGACGCTGCCAGCCGTGCCAGGAATGCTCAGCGTCATCCGCTCGTTAGCGTTTGCGCTGACAAACTCGGAATGCGGGCCATTGCGGCGCTCGATCCACGCATGCAACGTGTTCTCATCTCCGACGACGGTGACAGCACAGACTTCGAGCGTCCACTTATCTCCGACTGGCTTCTCGGTGAATCGGCTTCCGAGCTCGAGCGTGAGCCGGCTGTCGCCGTTATCGACGTGATGGCGCACGAACTCCATCTTTAGTTTCACGCCCTGCAGGTTCGCCCTAATCTCAGGATTGGCTGGTGTCAGCCATTCCGAGTACTCGCCGCCAGGTGAACGCAACCTGAAATTGTACTGGTTGACCGAATTCCACCACAGTTCAATCCGGTCCATCCGCCAAGGCGCCTGCGTGCACGTCCAGACGAACTTGCCCACCTCGTCCCGCAACAACTTCATCTCAGCGTGGCCCCTCTTCGACCGCTCATTGCCCGCCGACTTAACAATCACGCGGCCCGGTTGCCGGCCGCCTTGCGAGAACTGGTCGAAGGCGACTTCGACGAGCGATTTCCCGTCGTGCGCTCCCGCGTTCATGCCCTGGCTCACGTTGACGACAACCGGTAGGCCACACTCCGTCGCGACTCTATCGATGAAGGTCAGTGCCGCAACATGAGTGTCGGAGTAGCCTATCGCGTCGCTGCCGCCCGAGATCACCACGAGGAGGCGCGCGTTCGGCGCGACACCGCCATAGAACTGGCCGTCAACGCATCGCTGCCGGCCGATGCGTTGACGGCC
>CAZBKC010000439.1:1089-3209 GCA_964492345.1 uncultured Steroidobacter sp.
GGCAGCGATGCTCGCGACGTGGGTACCGTGATTGCCCGGGTTGCGCAACCGTGGCGGCACGTTCGGCAACTCCTTCTTCCGCTCCTCCACGAGGCTCGCGATTCTTGCCTCGTCATAGAACGTGCCGAAATCGAACCCTGCAGGGGGTGGCCCGCTCCCGTCATCTTGATCCCAGATGCCGATGATGCGCGACTTGCCGGCATCGTCGAGAGACGCGGCATGCAGGATGTCGATGCCATCGTCGATGATCGCGATCAGCGCGTGGTCGCCCTTTTCCGTGAACGGGCCGGTCACACCCTGGAACTTGAAGTCTTTGGCGACGTTAATGAAGGGCAGTGAGCGGGCGCAGTCGGGTGGACCCGCAGGGCGGCTCTCTTCGACGGAGATCACCAACGGGTCCTTCATCAGCGCCTGCAACGACTGCTCGGTACCGCTGATCGACAGGACGTTCCCTAAGCGCGCATGGATCTTGAGATCAGGGACATCGGAGGGATTCCACGCCGGGTCCGAGACACCGAGCAGCAGACGACGCCGCAAACCTGTCCCATCGCCCGTGGCAGGGGCGTCATTCACCGCCATCATGCCACTCGTCCGGTGACGCTGCACCGCCTGCCAGAGCCGATCGAGCAGCGTTCGCGTGTGCGGATCCCGACCGAGTTGCATCACTTCGTCGAACTGCCGGTAAGTGGATGACACCTCGAACGCGTCCAAGTCGGGGTGCATGAGGTACTCACCGAGCGCGCTCCCAGCTTCCTCGATCCTATCGAGCGCCACCAGGGCCTCGATCCGGGTAGCGACGTCCCACACGTCCATGCGTTCGCCCTTGGCCTCCTTGGCCTTCTGGCGATCGCCGAGCGTCACCAGAATTCTCCGCGCCAACGCCTGTGGTGACTCCGGGACCTGGTCACCGACGTCGTCGCGTGCGGCCCTAAGCAGGAGCGTCGCCGTGTTGATCCCCTGCCAGACGTGTTGCTCCGATTCGTTGAAAACTCCCCCGTACGCCTCGATCGAGCGCTGCAGGTTCGCGACACTCCCCGGTGCGTCAGGAGTGTCCACGTAGAGCTGCTTGTACAGGCGTCCGAGCAGTCCCCGCGCCTCGTAGTCTTCCTCGTCCCCCTTCGGTGCGTTGGCAATCAACGCCTCTAGCACCTCCCGCGCCGTATCGAAGTCTGCCAGCTCGATGAGCGCCTGCGCATATTGGCGGTGCACCTGGAACGCCGAGGTGCCGGTTCGCAGCGCCGCAGCCGCGTACTCTCTCATCAGTGGGAACATCCGCTTCTTCCGCAGCGTACCCAAATCCTCCTTCGCCTGTCTGGCGGGATAGGGCCGGTCCGCGGATTGGCAGTAGCTGATGAATTCAGCCACCAGCGCGTCGCTGCGCTGATGATCCAGCTTGGCAACGGCATCGCCGAGCAGCGTCGAGAACGCTTCGGCGTTCCATGCGATCCGCTCACCGTCGTGGCGACCTTCGTCGGGTTCGCGCCGTGATCGCGAAGGCGGCAGCAGGCCAGCCAAGCTGAGCCACAACGTGCGATTGTCAACGACACCGTTTCTGTTCGGGCTGCCGCCTTCCGCTGCTGGCAATCCCGCCAGAGCCGCATCGACTGTCAGTCGTGAGTCGCCCGCAGTATCGTCAGCAGCGAGAACGTCGACGCTGCGCGGCACCAGGATCACCGGTCGGCCAGTGTTTCGAGCGGCGATGATGAAATCCCGGAGCCACGCGTCGACTGCCGTTCGCCCGGGAACGACGGCGAGCACTGCGGCGCAGTGACCCATCGCGTTCACCATCGCCGTTGCCGACGCGGCGCCGGGCGCCGCCATTTGCGTGCGGCAAAAGCCGAGTGCCGGCAGCGGAGGCAGCACGTAATCGTTCACGAACGCCTGGTCGGCTGGCTTATGGATGACGAACACGGTAGACACGTCTAGCACCTCCTCTGCGGCGCCGGCCTCGTCTCTGGCGTCGGAGCCGCCATGCCCTCAACGTTAGATAATCGTGTTCGTGTACACTTGGACGCCGTTCGACAGGAACACGCGCTCGATCAGGCTCCTGTCCTTGAACTCGAGCGTCATGAAGCCGTGCGGCACGAACTTGTCCTGATCCTTCTGCTTCTTCATGTCCA
>CAZBKC010000440.1:0-3191 GCA_964492345.1 uncultured Steroidobacter sp.
CGGGCTGAGTCGGGTCATCGCGATAGATCCAGAGAGAAGAATTTCACACAGAGTACACAGAGAGCACAGAGGACGGAATCAGGAACTACGAGGCTGAGAGCGAAGCAATCCAGTTGAGCACTATGCTCATCACGAGCAATAACAGAACGGCCCCAACAGCCGTCACCTCTACCAGTGCGGGCTTCTCGCGCACGATGGCGTGACGGTTCGTGAACTCCTCGGACCACTTCCGATAGCGGCCGTGCGGTACCAATAGAGCGTATGAAATGACTGTAGCTACAGCCCAGATGAGCACAAGACCCAATCGCGAAAAGGCGGCTGATCTCAGATCCAGGAGACCCGGTCTGCAGACGTTCAAGAAGAGAGTAGCGCTCAGTACCAGCACCAGGAACAGAACACCCAGCACGCCTGCCGCGTACATTTCTCCTCGTTTTGACTCGCGACCGAAGTTCCTTGTGCCACGGTCACAGAGCCGGGACATCAGGAACGCGGGCAATCCATGCAGCTTACTTATGAACATACATCGACGACCGTCCGCTCTGTGCTCTTTGTACTCTGTGCACTCTGTGATCTCTGTGTGAAACTCTTCTTTCTTACATCCCCAGCAGATCCATCTGCCGCGTATCGCCGATCACCTTGTCGAAGTCGAGCCGCAGGGTCGCGAGCACCGGTTCGGCCACGGGCTTCACCTGTTTGGCGACGTAGTGTTCGCGGTCGATGGGATGCCGGATGTTGTCGATGGGTTCGGCGCCGGCAGTGGTCATGACATAGCTGATGGTGCGGCCCAGCGGCTGCGTCGATTTGCGGGCGGCCGCCACGTGCGGCGGGGTGGTCGCCGTGTATTCCTCGGCGTCCTTGCGCAGGCCCTTGCGGTACACCAGCAGATCGTCGAGTTCGCCGTTGCGCAGGCGCTTCACGGCATCTTCGAGGTAGCGATCCACCGACTGATCCGTAAACAACCGCTGGTACAACTCGCGCTGCACTTGTTTGGCGAGCGCGGTCCAATCGCTGCGCACGACTTCCATCCCGATGAACTCGGGTGCGTCCTTGCCGTAACGCAGGCCGGCGTAACGTTTGCTGGCGCCTCGGGTGCTGTGTCGCGCCTGTGCGAGAAACAGGCGCGAGTAAAGCTTCTCGAATTTGAGTTCCAGCCGGCTCGGCACGCGCCAGCGCTCGTCGATGTACTGCGCGACTTCTGCGCTCAGTCTCGTTGCCAGTTCCCGGCCGCGCTCCTGCGCTGCTGCGGGATCGTCGATTCCGGACTGCACGAACAGGCTGTCGGTATCGCCGTACAGCACGACGAAGCCTTCGGCCTCGAACCAGCGCTTCGACCACAGCAGCATTTCGCGACCGGTGCCGGTGATCGAGTTGGCAAGCGCGGGGTTGTAGAAGCGACAGGCCGGCGTGCCGAGCACGCCATAGAAGGAATTCATCAGGATCTTGATGGCGTTCGATGCAACATCGTCGCCCGCCTTCTTCGCGGCTTCGCGACGCGGAAACAGTTCGTCGAGGATGCGCGGCAGGATCGCCGGCTCGCGCCTGAAGGCACCGCCGGGAATCCGGATCAGATCCTGCTGCGGCGACGGATTCGCGACATACGAGAGCGGATCGATATTGAAGGTGCGGATCAGGCTCGGATACAGACTCTTGAAATCGAACACCCAGACATTGCGATGCAGTCCGGCGATCGGTTCGAGCACGTGACCGCCCTGCTGGGCGGCATGCACGCGCGAATCGTCGGAGCGCACCGTCGGTGCGACGATGCGCAGGCGTTCCAGCTCCGACAGATACACGAAGTCGAACGAGGCGATGCTGGCAGCAACGCGGTCCGGCGTCATGCCGCTCAGTTCACTGCGTGCCAGCGCGAGCCTTACGACGTTCAACTTCTCGACGATCTGATAAGCCAGCCGCGCATCGGTGCGGGCATAGAGCGCGAAGGCCGGCAGGTCGTGCCGGTAGTTGTGCATGATCTCGCCGAGCCGGTCGCGCGAATCGCCCTTCACCGCCTTGCCCTCGCCCAGCACGTCACGGGCGACGGCATCGAGCGAGTAGTCCTCCATGCGGATGAAGGCGCCGCGCAGCAGATCGATGCCGTCGAGCACTAGCCGCCCCGGCACGCTGGCCTGGCCGCTGCCGAAATAGCCTTCGGGTTTGCGGATGCGGATCACACCGGCATCGCGGCCCAGATCGAATGGATGGCGCACGCGCGCGGCGATGCGCTGCAGGACGCTCAGATCGAAATCGATGATGTTCCAGCCGGTGAGCACATCCGCATCGAACGTGCGCACGCGCGCGCAGAAGCGGTCGATGGCCTCGAACTCGTTCTCGCAACGAATGGCCAGCTCCGGCATCTCGCGTGCCTCGGGATCGACGATGAACACTTCATCGATGCCGGGCGCATGGACCGAGATCGCCAGCAGCCGCTCGGCCTTCGCATCGGTTTCGATGTCGAACGACAGCACGCGTGGCTCGACCTTCACGTCGGCCGGCGTCATCGCGGGATTGTCGAAGATCCAGGTGATGCCGCTGCCGGCGACGGCCTCTCCTTCGATCTCGCAACCGCCCTTGATGCCGCGTTCGATGAGATAGCGCATCGCGAACCGGACATCGGCCTCGAAGGTGTCGATGCCGGCGGCGTGCAGACGGTCGCGAATCGCCGGGACATCGCCCGGCACTTCTGCCTCGATGCGGCTGACCGGAGTGCCGTCGAAAGTGCAGCGGCCGGCGGGCTGCGGCTCGGGGATACGCTGAGTCCGGGCCCGGGGAACATCGGCAGTGCATATGAAGAAGTGCGGCCGGGGCCGGTCGTCGCGGACCAGGAACGTGCCGCCGTCCTCCAGCCGTCCATAGATGTATACGACGGGCATGCGCACGCCGCCCGGTCCGGAAATCACCCGATAACTCGCCTGCAATACGAAGCCGCGCACCTTCATGGCGTCATTGTGCCCCGCAAAAGGCGTCCGTTGACAAAACATGACGAAAACGGGACCGGGCGTTTCGAAAGTTTCCCCTTGCGCGCTAGCTGCGCGGCAGTAGGCTCTCTCCTCTCGAATCGAACATTCGTCATGGCATTTGCATGACACAGGGGGTTTCGTGAACAGATCCTGGTTTTCGCTGGCAGCCGTGGGCATCGTCTTTGCCACGTCCGCCTCGGCCGTCGATCGCGTCGGGGATTTTTCCCTGATCGATCA
>CAZBKC010000441.1:0-3173 GCA_964492345.1 uncultured Steroidobacter sp.
GCGATGCAGGCGATTCATGCCGCGTACGATGATTTCACCGGCACGACGGGCGGCGCGAATGGCGATATTGAGCAGGGGCTGCATGAAAACCTCGACGGGCAGGGAATGGCAAAGAGCGGGAGGCCGGCAAGGCGGACTCGGGGGTGGGTAGAATACGCACCGCGGCCGGGTGACGAAAGTCACGGAAGTCACGAAGGTGACGCCGGATGCGTCTGTGGCTTTCAGAACCCTCGTCACTTTCGTCACTTTGATTTCGCAATGCCCACCCGCATCGTCCTCGTCGAGCCCCAACATCCCGGCAATATCGGGGCCGTGGCGCGCGCCATGAAGAACATGGGGCTGACCGATCTGCATCTGGTGAAGCCCGCGCTTTTCCCTCACCAGGAGGCGATCGCACGAGCCTCGGGCGCCGACGACTTGTTGCAGGCGGCGCACGTGCACGAACGCTTCGATCAGGCAATTGCTGATTGCGGACTCATCGTCGGTACCAGTGCACGGCAGCGCCATCTGCCGTGGGAGCTGCTCGAGCCGCGCGACTGCAGTGCGCAGATCGTGCAGGCATCGCGTACCGAAACCGCCGCGATTGTTTTCGGAGCCGAACGTACGGGACTCACCAACGCCGAACTCGAGCGCTGCAACCTGCTCATGACCATTCCCACGGCGCCGGGCTACAGCTCGCTGAACCTGGCGATGGCGGTGCAGGTCGTGGCCTACGAACTGTGGCTGGCAAGCCGTCCCGGTGCGCCACCGCCGCCTGAACGCGACGTGCCGCTGGCATCCGCGGAAGAAGTGTCGAGGTTCTACGTCCACTTCGAGCAGGTGCTGGAGGAAATCGACTTCAAGGACCGCACCGGCGGTGGCCATCTGATGGCGCGCATCCGGCGTCTGTTCAATCGCGCGCAGCTCGATCAGAATGAAATGAACATTCTTCGCGGCGTGCTCACTGCTGTTCAGGCGCGGCGACGGCCGGCAGGAAGGAGGGAAGAGAAGATCGCTTCCACGCAGAACCCTGGGAGCTGATCATTGCAGTTCGTGTGCAGTCTTTCCTGGTTTCGTCCTGTCACGGTGTTCGCCGTGTTTCCGCAGAGAGTAGGCTTCTCTTCGTATGGCTGACCTGCCCATCTACCTCGACTATGCCGCGACGACCCCGGTCGATCCGCGGGTTGCCGAGCGCATGATCGAGTGCCTGCGTGCGGCCGACATGCAGGGCAATCCGTCGTCCATGGGCCACGAGTTCGGGCGTCGCGCACGCGCACTGGTCGAGAAGGCGCGTGCCCAGGTCGCGGCGGCGATCGGTGCGACGCCTCCGTCGATCGTGTGGACTTCGGGCGCGACTGAATCCGACAACCTCGCGGTTCTCGGCGCTGCGCGCTTTCATGCGGATCGAGGTCGCCACATCGTGTCTTCGAAAACCGAACACAAGGCCGTGCTCGATGCGTTGCAGCAGCTCGAACGCGAGGGTTTCGACGTCACGTACCTCAGGCCCGATGCATCCGGAATCGTCCACGTCGACCAGGTGCAGGACGCGCTGCGCGCCGACACGCAACTCGTCTCGGTGATGCACGTGAACAACGAAACCGGCGTGATCCAGGATGTCGGCGCCATCGGCAGACTCTGTCGCGAGCGCGGTGTGCTGTTTCATTGCGATGCTGCACAGAGCATCGGCAAAGTGCCGGTCGACGTCGTGGCGATGAACATCGATCTGCTGTCGGTCACCGCACACAAGATCTACGGACCGAAGGGTGTCGGCGCCCTATACGTTCGCCGCGCGCCGCCCGTGGGACTGCGGCCCCTTCTGTTCGGCGGCGGCCAGGAAGGCGGCGTGCGGTCGGGAACGTTGCCGACGCATCAGATCGTCGGCATGGGAGCCGCGTTCGAACTGGCCCGCGCTGAACTGCACGTCGACGCCGGGCGGTTGCGTGGCCTGCGCGATCGTCTGTGGTCCGCCGTTCGCGAACTCGGCGACGTCGAGTTGAACGGCGATGCCGAGCGGCGCGTGTCGACCGTCCTGAACGTCACGTTTCACGGCATCGAGGGCGAAAGCCTGCAGTTCGCGTTGCGCGGGCTGGCGGTGTCGGCGGGTGCCGCATGTTCATCGGCATCCGAGGCGGCGTCGTACGTGTTGCGCGCTCTGGGTCGCAGCGATCAGCAGGCGCAGAGCTCGCTGCGCTTCAGCCTGGGCCGGTTCACTACGGATGCCGACATCGATATGGCGATCGGCGAGATCCGGCGTGAAATACCACGCCTGCGTCAGCTTGCGCGGATGTCCTGATGGCCGCAGCGGCGCTCGTCGATTATTCCCCGTGCGTCGTCGACCATTTCGAGCGTCCCCGCAATACCGGCCGTCTCGAACCGGCGGACGATGTGATCGAAGCGGATGCGGGGAGTGTCGCCCAAGGCACATTGTTCCATCTGAGTGCGCGCCCTCAGCAAGGTGTGCTGGTCGCGGTGCATTTCCAGGCATACGGATGCCCGCACTGCATCGCTGCCGGATCCTGGCTCACGGAACGGCTCGCGGGTGCGACGCTCGACGACTTGTCGGCCTGGAGCTGGCGCGAGGCCGCAAATGCGCTGGATGTGCCGACGGAAAAGCGCGGACACCTGCTGATTCTCGAGGACGCTGTGCGCCGGTTGGCAGAAGCCTGGCGACAGCGCGGATAGCATGTGGCTTGAACACATGCCGGATTGGCATGGCGTTCGCACTTGACTTGGGTGTCTTGCCCCTCAACTCTTCGGCACACGTCTCCACTCGTTTACTGCCATGTCCATTTCGCTGACTGCTTCCGCTGCCGATCGCGTCCGAACCTTCCTGACCCGTCGCGGTCATGGCCTGGGCCTGCGCCTCGGCGTGAAGAAGACCGGATGTTCGGGGTTCGCCTACGTCGTGAACTACGCCGACGATCTCGGCGCCGATGATGTCGTATTCGAAGATCAGGGCGTCAAAGTGATCGTCGACCGCAACAGCCTGGGCCTGATCGACGGCACCGAGGTCGACTTCGTGAAGCAGGGGCTCAATGAGGCGTTCCGCTTCCGCAATCCCAATGTGAAGGGGGAGTGCGGGTGCGGGGAGAGCTTTACCGTTTGACGACCGTCAGCTGGCCGACTGGTCTCTGGTCTGCTGGCCAGAGAAGAAGCCGACGTCGAACGCTTGTCTCTCTCCCTCTGGCCAGCAG
>CAZBKC010000442.1:0-3164 GCA_964492345.1 uncultured Steroidobacter sp.
CATGCGGCGGTTGCGTTCCATCGCCATGCGCCGCAGCGTGTGATACGCCTCGTCTTCGCTCAGCCCGCGAGCCTTCATCAGCAGGCCTTTGGCGCGTTCGATGACCTTGCGTTCGGCCAGCTTCTGCTGCGCCACGCTGAGTTCGCTGCGCAGGTCGGTCATCAGTTCGAAACGGGCCAGCGCCACCTGCAGGATCGCCGGAACGCGCGCAGCGTTCAGTCCATCAACGACATAGGCCGATGCGCCGGCACGCACGGCGCGGCTGATGCTCTGTTCGGAAGGATCGCCGGCAAAAATCACCAGCGGCAGGGGCTTCTCCCCCATGGCATCGATGATGCGATCGAGCAGATCGACCGGCGGGGAATCGGACTCGAGCACGATCGCGTCAGGGCGGGTTTCTTCCATCGCGGAAGGCAGCGGCCCGTCCGGCGCCGCCACATCCGCCGTCTCATGACCCGCCAGCAACAGTCCCCGACGCACGATATCCGCGCGCTCGGCGGACTCGGCAATGACCAGTACACGCACGCTTTGCGATCCGGATGGTTGGGATGGCAGAAGGGGTGCAAGGAGGATGCCAGCGGCGGCTTCCGCCGCCGCTGGCCGACTGGCTTACTGGTCCGCTGGCCGACTGGGCCAGAACAGACGAATGCACAATCGGGGTGTCTTGCTCTGGCCAGCGGACCAGTCGGCCAGAGCAGTCGGCCCAGTTCGCCGCGCGCTTCGCGCGCCCCCTATTCCGCCTCCAGCCGCGGCCCCGGATCGATGAACGCTCTCGCCAGCCCCACGAATGCCGGCAACTCCGTCCTGATCAGGTACACCGGCACGGCACTCAGGTACTCCGCGTAGCGCCCCTTGTCTTCGAAACGGTCGCGGAAGGGCGATGACTTGAACAGCCGGCCCAGGTGCAGCACGACGCCGCCGCCGATATACAGACCGCCGACAGCACCGAGCGTGAGGACGAGGTTGCCGGCCATCGTGCCGAACAGGGCGCAGAACATGCTCACGGCTTCCATGCAGCGCGCGCAGGAACTCTCGCTTGCCCGTCGCGTGATTTCCTTCGGTGTCAGTGTGTCGGGCACTTTGCGATCGAGCACGCTGATGGCCTCGTAGAGATTGACCAGGCCCGGCCCCGAGATGACGCGCTCGGCCGACACATGCGAGAAGCGCTGGTGCAGTTGCCGCAGCACCGCCATCTCACGCTCGTTCATCACCGAGAGCGTTGCATGCCCGCCTTCACCCTGCAGCGGGATGTAATGAGATCCCGAGGGAATCAGTCCCGATACACCGAGACCCGTCCCCGGTCCGATGAGCGCGATCGGCGCATTGGCGACCGGACGTCCACCGCCGATCAGTTCGAGTTCGTGCGCCGGCAGATGGCGCACTGCCATGGCGAGTGCAGTGAAATCGTTCAGGAAGATGAGCCGGGCGAGCCCGAGCTGCTGTCGCACGCGCGACGCGGAGAACTGCCACACATGATTGGTCATGCGAATGATGTCGCCGGTGATCGGACCGGCGATGGCTACGGCCGCTTCCTGCGGCCGCTTGTGTGCGGCTGTCGCACCCACCTGTTCGAGATAGTGCTGGGCAGCCGCAACGAAATCCGGATAGTCGGCGCACTTGAGCACGATCTCGTCGCGATGCTCCTGCCCTTCCAGCAGGGCGAAGCGCGCATTGGTGCCGCCGACATCCGCGATCAGACGCGGTGCGGCTTCAGGGCGCCCAGTAGACATCGACCGGTACCTCCTTCTGATGGAGGACGGCGCGCACCGGCAGCTCCGCGGCCGACCCGGGCATGCGCGCCCGTTGATAGACCTGCCATTTCGCTTCCCCCTCGATATGCAGAATGATCCGTCGCGCGTCCAGCAGCGCCGCCAGGTTCAGGCTGACGCGCGCATGCGGTGCGGTCAGTGCATTCACGGCGACGCAGCCCGGCGCAGCCGCCGGATCGAGCGCTTTCGCCAGCGCCAGCGAACCCGGAAACAGCGATGCCGTATGTCCGTCTTCACCCATGCCGAGCAGCACCACGTCGAACGGCCGCGGCACGCGACTCAGCGCACGCCATGACCAGTCGGCGCCCGCCTCCGGCGTCGGCGCCGGGTTCTTCAGACCGACGAAGCGCGCCTCGGCGGCGAGATCGGCCGCAAGCTGTTCGCGCAGCATCTTTTCGTTGCTGGCGTCTGCGCCCGTGTCGACCCAGCGTTCGTCCGCGAGGGTGATCCAGACTTTCGACCATGCGAGCTTCTCGGTCCGCAGTTGCTGAAACAACTTGAGCGGCGTGCGTCCGCCGGACACCACCAGGCTCGCAGCCTGGCGCACACCGATGGCTTCTTCGAGATCGACCCGGATCTCGCCCGCGAGCGCATGCGCCAGCGCGGTGGAATCCGGAAAGCGGTGTTCGTGAACCCAGCGGGACATGGAAGATGGCAGTGATCGGAGAACAGGGGGTGGGGGATAGTCAAAATAAAAGCGCGGAAAGCTTACGCTATTCACCCGTCGCACGCTCCCTTGGGACACGGAGCGGAGTGACATCTGTCTACCCCCTACCCCCTGATCACTATCCCCTTCCTTATCAGAGCTCATTGCTCCAAGCGAAGCCATCGCGGCCGATGAGCGCACTGGCCGCGGCCGGGCCCCAGCTGCCGGCGCTGTAGGACTTCGGCGTTTCGTCATAACGCTGCCAGGCTTCGCGGATCGGGTCGATCCATTGCCAGGCCGCATCGAGTTCGTCGCGGCGCATGAACAGCGTCAGGTTGCCCTTGACCACATCGGTCAGCAGACGCTCGTAGGCGTCGAGCATGCGGGTCTTGAAGGTCTCGCTGAAATCCAGACCGAGACTCACGGGCTTCAGGCGCATGCCCTCGCCCGGACTCTTGGCCAGCACGCTGAGCGTGATGCTCTCGTCGGGCGCCAGCCGGATGACGAGCCGGTTGAGGGCGTGCACCTTGTCGGGACGTTCGTAGATCGACACCGGGATGTCTTCGAACGTGATCGCGATTTCGGACATCTTCTCCTGCAGCCGCTTGCCGGTGCGCAGGTAGAAAGGCACGCCGGCCCAGCGCCAGGAATCGATCTCGCATTTCATGGCGACGAAGGTTTCGGTGTTGCTGTCGGCAGGCACGTCTTTCTCGGCGAGATAGCCGACGACCGGCGTGCCGTCGACGGCG
>CAZBKC010000443.1:0-3158 GCA_964492345.1 uncultured Steroidobacter sp.
CCACCGTCACCCGGTCGCCGAACCGCGAGGGCATGAAGAACTTTGCGCCGACATCGACCAGGGGCATGCCGACGATGTCGTAGGTTTTCACGAGATCCGCCTTCGGCAGGCCTGCCGCCTCGAAAAGGTAGGCAGTATTGGCGTCGAAGAAGGCAAGATAGCGCGGATAGAAGACAATGCCGGCAGGGTCGCAATCGCCCCACTCGATGCGCACTTCGCGACGGAAAACCAGGCCGGCAGGCGGCGATGAGGATGCGGATGTGGCGTTGTCCATGGAGCGTGAGAGAAGGCCGGGACGACAACCGTTATACGATATAGCGGGTTGGCCCGCAATTGCGGTGCGGCTGTCGCCGATGCCAGCCGCCTGCCGCTTATTTACTATGCGCCCGATCGCATTGTGACAGTCTGATTGCCGGGGGATTCCTTGGATTCGCAGTTCCACAGCTCCGACGTCTCCGCATTCTTCGCGCCCGCGCAGCAACTGGCCTACATGCTCGAGTTCGAGGCGGCGCTGGCGAAAGCCCAGGGCGAACTGGGGCTCATACCCGAAGCCGCTGCCCGCCTCATCACCGCAGTGTGCAGCGACCGCAAACTGATTCCGCGCATCGATCTGTCAACTGCTGCATTGGCCGGCAACCCCGCCATCCCGTTTGTCCAGCAGCTCACGGCGCACGTGAGATCCGTCGACGCAGACGCCGCGGCCTGGGTACATCACGGCACTACCAGCCAGGACGTCATCGACACTGCCATCATGCTGGCCCTGCGCGACAGCCTGTCGCTCGTGTCGCGCGACCTGCGCCAGCTCCGCAAGACGATCGCGGTACTTGTCCGGACTCATGCGCACACACCCATGGTCGCCCGCACGCTGTTGCAGCAGGCCACCCCGACGACGCTCGGCTACAAACTGGCAGCGTCGCTGGCGGGACTCGATCAGATCGCAGCGCGACTGACGCAGATCGAGCACACCGGCCTGTTGCTGCAACTCGGCGGACCCGTGGGGACACTCGCGAGTGCCGGTCCGCTGGCATCGGAACTGGTCGCCGCTGTTGCCATACGGCTCGGGCTGCGGACTGCGCCGATCTGCTGGCACACCAATCGCGTACCGATCGCCAATGCCGGCACCGCACTGGCCACACTGGCCGGACAACTGGGCAAGATGGCACGCGACATCATCCTCGAAATGCAGAGCGAAGTCGCCGAAGTCGCCGAGCCGGCGGCACCGGGCAAGGGCGGCTCGACCGCCATGCCGCACAAACACAATCCGGTGGATTCGGTCGCCGCGGTCGCCGCTGCGACCGTCACCCCGCAGCTCGCCGCGGCCCTGCTGACGGCGATGATGCAGGAACACGAACGGGCTGCGGGCGCATGGCACGCGGAATGGATCGTCCTGCCGCAGTTGTGCAGCCTGACTCACGGCGCGCTGCTGGCGACGATCAATACGTTTCTCGGCTTGCGCGTCGACAGCGAGCGCATGCAGGCGAATCTCGCATCGGCATTGCACACGACGTGTGCAACCGCGCTCGCCGAAGCACTGGCGCCGACGACGGGTCGCGACATCGCGCATGAACTTGTGCGCTCCTGGACACAGGAAGCCGCCGGCCACAATCGCTCGTTACGCGAAACCGCCGAGGCCGGGCTGGCCGCCGCCGGCCTCGCGCTGCAGCGCGAACAACTCGACAATGCCTTCTCCATCGAGCGCGACGTTGCCGCCGCCGGCGCACGTGCGCTCGACTACCTGACACAACGCGCAGCCGGAGCAGACATCGATGGATGATCAGGAACGTTACGATGCGGGAACACGCAACCGTCGCGACGTACTGGGCGACGCATGGGTCGATCGGGCGAACTCGCGTCTCAACGACTTCAATCGCGACTTCCAGAACTTCCTCACCCGCTATGCCTGGGGAGACGTGTGGAATCGCCCCGGACTCGACCGCCGGACCCGCTCCTGCATCACGTTGTCGATCTGTATCGCACTGGGCCGCTGGGATGAATTTCGCGGGCACGTGCGCGGTGCCTTCAACAATGGGTTGACGCAGGAAGAACTGAAGGAACTCATCATGCACAGCGCCATTTATGCAGGGGTACCTGCCGCGAACACCGCGATGCATCAGGCCGGGGACGTCATTCACGAACTCGAGCAGGCCCGCACGGGAACGCCATGATCTCAGTGACTTGCGAAGACGCGCAGCTGCGGTATGAGCACGCGCTGCGGCCGGGCGCCCCGGCACTGCTGCTGATCAACTCGCTGGGCACCAGCCTGGAAATGTGGGATGACCAGGCCGCGGCGCTGCAGGAACAGTTCGAGATCGTGCGCTACGACGCGCGCGGTCACGGCAAGTCGTCGGTAGGCGGCCGTCAGGAACTCACGCTGGAACAACTGTCACGCGATGCTCTCGCGGTTCTCGACGCATGCGGAATCGCTCGAGCGCACCTGTGCGGCCTCTCGCTCGGCGGGATGACTGCCATGTACATCGCGCGGCACTGGCCCGATCGCGTACTGAAGGCAGTACTGTGCAATACCTCGGCTCACATGCCTCCCCGCGAGAGCTGGGATGCCCGTATGCAGTCGGTGCGGCTGCAGGGAATGGCTGCGGTGACCGATGCCGTTCTCGACCGCTGGTTCACGCCGGAATTTCGCGAAGCGGAGCCGGAGCGGGTCGACCGCGTCCGGCACATGCTGCTCGGCACCAACCCCACGGGTTACGCGGCCTGCTGTGCGGCCATTCGCGACATGGATCTGCGCGAAGCCATCCGGGGCATCACGGCGACGGCGCTGGTGATCGGCGGGACGAAGGACCCGGCCACTCCGCCACCGCATGTGGAATTGATCGCCAGCTCGATCGCCGGGGCGAAACTCAGGATGCTGGAAGCGGCGCACCTCTCGAACATCGAGAAGTCGCAGGAATTCACGGCGGCGCTGGTGGAGTTTCTCGGCGCGAGCTGAGCAATCGGTTCTTTCGGCCTGTGGGGCCGGCTTCAGCCCAATGACACTGCATTAAGCATTTTCTGCGTAGATCGCTTCTCATCCGATCCCCTCCTCCGCGCAGCGGGGGAGGGTTAGGGAGGGGGTGCAACGTAAACTGCGCTGCCTATTCACGCACCCCCTTCCTGTCCTTGTATGTTGGCAAGGACCTGAACGTGAGCGCGAAAAAGAT
>CAZBKC010000444.1:0-3155 GCA_964492345.1 uncultured Steroidobacter sp.
GCTACATCGGCGGCGCCCGCTTCGGCATCATCGTCGATGCCGACTACGAGGCCGATGCCATCCGCATCGTGCGTGCCATGCCGGGCCGCGACAATCGCGCCCGCGTCATCCAGGGCGCGAAGGCGCTGCGCGATGCCTCGCGTGTGAATCCATTGCCTGCCTCCATCCTGCATGTGCTGAAGTTCACTCACGGCGTGGCGCAGGTGTACATCGCGGCCAGCTACGGTGGGGTCGTGCGGGTCGATACCGCCGAAGAGCTGCGACAGACCGCACGCGGTGTGACGGCCGATGGCATGGGATCCGGCAACTACGCCATGTTCCGTTGCGACATTGGCGACGCCGACCTCGTCTTCGGCGCCGCTGCCCGCGAGCGAGCACTGTCGGCGCGTCGGCAGGAACTGGAGCAGTTGTTGCGCTCCCGTCAGGAGGCGAACGACCAGATGCAGGAGAGCGCACGCCTGCTCGATGCCGTCGATCGTCTGCAGCCGGTCACGTATGCCGACGGACTCGGCGCCGTGCTCGCTGCGCATCGCGACATCCGCGCCATCGAGATGTTGCTGACGCAGCTCGACGTCAGCGCCTGGAAGTCGCTGGACGAGCAGTTGCAGCGGTTGCAGACGGAGGAGCGCGATCTGTGGACACGCATTGCCGTGCTCAATAAACGTCGCGGCGAGCTGGACCACGAAATGAACGCCCTGGGCCGTCGTATCGAAGTCCTCGGCGAACAGAAGGATGCTGCTCAGGACCAGATGGAGGCAGCCGAAGAACAGCTGCGGGTGCTGCACGGCGGCTGGCCCGAGTTCGATCTGGAAGCTCGTCTGCGTTACGCCGCACAGGAGGCTCAATCGATCGACCTGTCGCGTGCCGACGTGTTCAGGGAAGAAGTCATGGCCCGGCTCATGAAGTCGGAACGGGCCATGGGCGAGACGCTGCAGGAGCACAATCGCCGCACGGCCCGGCCGTCCGATGCCATCGTCTACACGAGTTTCACCGGGACCTACGACGCTGCACTGTTCGACGGCATCTGCGGCCTGCGCCGCGAAATCGACCGCGTCTACAACATTCTCAAGAACAACGTGCTGGTCGAAAAGCACGGTCAGCTGCAGCAGCTGAAGCTCAGTTTCAACAACGCCTTCGTCTCGCACCTGTGCCAGGAGATTCATCAGGCCATCAGCGAGGGCAAGCGGCACCTGGATCTGCTGAACAAGGAGCTGGAGGGACACCGCTTCGGTTCGGATCGTGAGCATTTCCGCTTCGCCGCGGAGTGGGTGCCGGAGTATCGCGACTATGCGCGCTTCTTCGAGGACGTCGTGCGCAATCCGGGCGTGGAGGGCGATACGCTGTTCGAAGGCCGCCTGTCCGCGAAATCGACCGTCGTGCGCGATTCCTTGATGAGTCTGCTGCTCGGCGCCGACGAACAGAAATCGCAGCGCGAACTCGAACGCATCGCCGACTACCGCAATTACTACCGCTACGAGATCTACAAGGAAGTCGACGGCAAGCCGCCGATCGCGCTGTCCGAGTACGGCACCGGCAGCGGCGGCCAGCTCGAAACGCCCGCGTACATCATCCGCGCGGCCAGTATCACCTCGGCACTGCGCTACACCGAGGGCGTGAACCACCTGCGCATGGTGCTCGTGGACGAAGCCTTCTCGAAGATGGACGAGACGCGCTCGCGCGAAGTCATCGACTACCTGACGCGCACGTTGGGTCTGCAACTGCTGTTCATCATGCCGACCAGCAAGTGCGGTCCGTTCATGGATCTGATCAGCAACGAATTCGTGTTCGCAAAAGTCCCGAGCGCGCCGCGCGGCGAACTGCACACGCGCGTGCTGGTCGACCGCAAGCAATGCAACCAGGACCGTATCAAGGCGCTCTGGGCCCAGCATCGGCGCACGGTGCAACAGCAGGCGGAAATGGACTTCATGGACGATGTTCTGACTGAACCGCCGGCCGCGGCGCATCGATGAACGAGCGACCGGCCTGGCTGCAGGACGAGCCTGAGCTGCTGGCGCTTCTGCACACGGTTCTCGACCGGTTCGATCAGCAGCCGGGCAGTGCGCGGCGCCTGTCGATCTTTCTGCCGGCCGAAAGGCACCTGCCCTCGCTTTCGCGCAACGATACCGCAGCGGATCAGGTCTGGGCGCTGGTGGAAATGCTCGAACGCGACGGGGTGCTGCAGATCCGCGAAGCGCGGCGCGGTGTCTACGATTCGCGTTGGCGCGGCGCAAAGCTGGCATTTGCACTCGATTGCGAGGAAACGCTGCGGCGCTGGCTCGATCGCGCGCCGGCCGAGCGGGTCATGGAGACATGGCGTCGCGCAGTCGCCCTGCATGCGCAGTCCTTCCCCGGCTCCTGCGATCTGCTGCTGCAGCGTCGCATTGCGATCGCAGGACGCGACTCCGCGGAGATCGTTGCTGCACTGGCCCGTATCGGTACGCTCTGCGGCCCGGTCACGCTGCGCCAGATCAGCGCCTGCGCCTTCTGGGGCGATTCAAAGGTGCTGGACGAACGCGGCGATCTGATTGCCGCGCTCTTTCCGCAGCTCGACGTGATCGATCGGGCCATCGTCGTCGCGGTCCATCTGCCGCAGAGCGTGCACGGCATCCTGTTCATCGAGAATCAGGATACGTACACCGCCGCCACGCGTGGCAAGCCGGCGCAGGTGCAGGGCCACGCGCTGGTGTATGCCTCCGGTTTTCGCAGTTCGGCACTGCGGATCCGCACGCGTTCCGGCGCACTGCTGCATTACGCGGGCGCGGGTGCGGACGACGGGCGTGCTGCCTTCGAGCGTTGGTGGTTCGAGGCCGGGCAGCCTGCGGGGCCGTGTCATTTCTGGGGCGATCTGGATTTTGCAGGCATGCAGATATTGAAAGCATTGCGGCAGCGGTTCGGCGACGTTGCTGCGTGGCAGCCGGGGTATCAGCCGATGCTGGTCATGCTGCGCCAGTCCGGCGGTTACCGCGGCGGCAGCGAGTCTCGCGGACAGATCGATCCGGGAACCACCGGCTGCGTATTCGCAGACGAGGTGCTGCTGCCGGCCATTCGCGAGTTCGGGCAACTGGATCAGGAATCCCTGGTGTCGGGGAAAGAAGCGGTTGGCGGTTAGCCCGACTTAGCGGATTCACTCTCGTTTCTGCTCATTCTTGCGGGCG
>CAZBKC010000445.1:0-3143 GCA_964492345.1 uncultured Steroidobacter sp.
GGCAACGGGTGTGAGCATGCGGACCCTGATCGTCACCCCGGGTGTGTCTCAGCTCTACGACATTGCACGCAGGCTGCTCGAATACGACCTGCCAAGGGTCGAACTGGTGCATGCCACGCACCGATCACTTCCAACCGATCTACAAGGCAGGATTTCTGCCTCGAATGGCTGGGCCCAAGGTCTCAACCAGGGGCCAGGAGTGCTCATCGCGAATGCGCACGTGCTGTCGGCAAACATCCAGAAGCTTCCAAGTCGTTCATTCGACCTAATGATCGTGGACGAGGCCTATCAGCTCTCTGCTGCGGATTTCCTTCCGATCGCCGACCTCGCCCCTCGCGTCCTAATGGTTGGTGACCCCGGGCAGCTCGATCCTGTGGTCAGCGCGGATACGGCGAACTTTGAAGCGGCCGCGCACAAGGTTCACTGGTCGGCGCCGGCCTACATCCTCGATCGTTTCCCACGTACGCCGACTTTCGGGCTTCCAGTTACACGTCGATTGCTACCCGATAGCGCAGCGTTGGTGCAGCGGTCCTTCTACCGGGATCTCCCTTTCACCTCTGTCGTAGATCCGGCGACCCGCCAGCTTAGATTCGGACTGGCCGGCGTAGAGCGCGGAATTGATGATGCACTCGATGCAATTGCTGCCGGGCAGAGCCTTGTTGCACTGACAATTCCTGGACGTGCACCTGCTCACGAGGAAGCAGACCCGGTGCTGGCGGATGTCATGGCGCGGGTTGCCGAGCGTATTCTGATCAGGCAGGCCGACTGGGTGGGCGTCCGGAGACTTGACGAGAGTGATATCGGATGCATCGACCCTCATGTTATTTCGGGTGGTGCCATCTCCGATCGCTTGCGGCAGCGCAGTCTTTCCGGTGTACGGGTTGACACAGTTGAACGCTGGCAGGGGCTGCAGTTGCCCATCACGATCGTCCGGCACCCGCTTTCTCTACCCGCGAAGCCGGTCGCGTTCGATCTTGAAGCTGGTCGCTGGTGTGTGTCTCTTTCGCGCCATCAGATCGGTTGCATCGTGGTCGCGCGCGAGTCGGTGCACGACCAGATCTCGAACTACAAGCATGGGTGCGACACCGTCGCTGCAGGTGCTAGAGACGTTACGTGGTCTGGTTACGAAGCCCATCGGCACATCTGGAAGTCACTTGTTCAGGATCGGCGCGTATTCTCTCTTTGAGTATTCTGCGATCGGGTGAACTCTTCGTTGTCATGTCTTGTGATGTGATGGCGTAGGTCTGCGAGGAACTCCGGTTTCGCACGGAGAGTGCTCCTCTCCAACCTTGAAAGGAACCCCGCAGTTGCTTTGCGCGACAGCGGCTTCGGTTGCTGGGATAGGAACGATGCCAAGTGCTGCTGTTCTTCCACAATCGGCCATTCAGAAACGCGGGATGCCCCTCGACGACCAGCGACCCCCCAAGCCGCGCCAGGCCATTTCGCTCCTCGTTCAAGCTCCAAGTCGGCGTAGTCCTCATATTCTCCGGAGATGCGCAACCGGTCTGCGATCCACTTGGCAAAAGGTACGCTCACGGCGTTTCCGACAAGACGCCAGCGTTGACGAGCGGCTCGTTCGTCTCCGTCCGGCAAGCTGGTCCAGCCAGGAGGGAAGCCCTGCAAACGCTCGGCATCCTCTATAGAGGGCACGGCGATAAGTCGTCGGCGGGGAAACCATATGGCGGGCGGCGAAGGAATGTGCAGCCCGGAACCACCTTTGAGAGGCGGCGTTGCGTCCACGGCCCATCCCAATCCAGTGTTTCCCTCGGTCCAGTAGAATCCACTCGCATGGCTTGAGAGCATAGGCTTCGGTACTTGACCAGCATCCACACCGAGCAGCGCCTGCCGCGGATCGGTACTATTCGACGCCACAATTACCACCCGTCGCCGACGTTGAGGCAACCCGAAGGCACGGGCGTCCACAGTGCGGTAAGCCCAAGCGTATCCCAAGTCTTCAAGCCGCGTGACGACTCTCTCCACGGCTTGCCCGCGGTCGAGCTTCAACATAAAGGGCACGTTCTCAAGCACTACCCATTCTGGGCGCGGGCGTGCCTTTTCTATTAGCGTTAGAAGCACATCGATCAGTCCAGAGTTGGGACCTGCAATCCCCCGCAAACGTCCAGCTTGACTCAAGTCCTGGCAGGGGAATCCCGCCGCAACGACGTCGCATTCTGGCAGCGCTCCAAGGCTACGCACGTCCTCGGACAGATCTACACCCGGAAAATGACGCGAGAGCACGCGTCTTGCTGTTTGATCGGCTTCGCAAAGAAGGATGCTGTCGTGACCTTTAGCCCTGAAGCCTTTTTCGATCCCCCCGATGCCCGCAAAGACGCCCACGACGGCCAAGTTCCTGGCTTTCTCAGCAGACGGTTCCAACACAGGCACCGATCGGCCGGTATCAGCCACAACTTCATCTTGAATTATCGCGCGCGAGTACATTGAGCTTCATTGGTCCTTGGTCTTCGGCAGCGTATTAGCATGTCCTCAAGCGCAACTCGAGCGAATTCGTGGGATGGCACGTGACTTCCCCCATTCAGGGACCGAAGAGCGCCGATGACCCGGGCATTCTCCATGTTGAGGGTCAGTCGAACACTCGGCCCGGCTGCTCGTCCCACGGCAGAGACGCCACGAAGCACAGGTCGTAAATGCTGATCGAGCTGGGTTCGCGGTGGACGACCAGCCGCTCGATGACGTCAGGCGCGAGCCACGCGAGGCGCAGCAGGCGGCTGACGTAGCGGTCGGACAGGCCCTCGTCGGCGGCGAGATCGGCAAGCGTGGCGACGTCGCCGCGTTCCAGCCGTTGCCGCCAGCCCCACGCCCGGCCGATGGCGCGCAGAAGGTGCGGATCCTGCCCGCGGCCCATGGCGGCCTCGACATGCTTCGGCGGCAGGATCCGGGGGCGACCGCCGCGGCGGCGGAGTTCGAGCGGGATGTGGACGCGCAGGGTCTCGGGCTCGGACATCAGGCAACCTCCTTCTTCGGCGGAGCCATCAGCGTGGCGATGGCGCCGAGGCCGTTGTGGCGCAGGTCGATGGCGAGACCGGCCTCGCTCACGGTGATGCGCGCGACCAGCAGCTGGACGATGCGGGCCTGCTCGGCCGGGATCAGCGCCTTCCAGAGATCGTCGAACTGCGCCAGCGCGG
>CAZBKC010000446.1:0-1303 GCA_964492345.1 uncultured Steroidobacter sp.
CCGACCGTCAACCGTCAACGGACAACTGTCAACCCGCTTAACTAAGCGCCATTGAACTTAGTGCCATTCGTCACGGAGGCCGGATCAACACACCCATACAGACAGGCTCGGACGATCGGCATCGTGTGCTCTTTCCTCATTCTCGTACCTCTGTGTACTCTGTGATCGGTGAAACTCCGGTCCGGTTTCTTGAATGCGCACCGTCTCCGCCACCCGCTATGTCACGCCGCTTCGCGAAGGCGGTTCGCTGCCGGCGATCGTCGAAGCCGACGATGACGGCATGTATGTGTTGAAGTTCCGCGGCGCCGGGCAGGGGCAGAAGGCATTGATCGCGGAACTGATCGGCGGCGAGCTGGCGCGCGCCGCGGGACTGCCGGTGCCGGAGATCGTGTTCGTCGAACTCGACGGC
This sequence comes from uncultured Steroidobacter sp., assembly GCA_964492345.1. Lineage (GTDB taxonomy): Bacteria > Pseudomonadota > Gammaproteobacteria > Steroidobacterales > Steroidobacteraceae > Steroidobacter. The sequence goes on from CAZBKC010000446.1 coordinate 410, forward strand.
GAACTCGCACGCACCGAGCCGGATCCGGAGATCCAGGCGCTGATCCACGCGAGTCATGGACTGAACCTCGCGCTCGACTACCTGCCCGCCTCGGTGATGTTCGATCCGATCGTGTGGCAGCCCGATGCGCGGCTCGCCTCGTCGATCGTCTGGCTGGATGCGTTCATCACCAATGTCGACCGCACCGCGCGCAACACCAACATGCTCATGTGGCATCGCCGGCTCTGGCTGATCGATCACGGCGCCGCGCTGTACTTCCATCATTCCTGGGACGGCTGGCGCGAACGCAGCCAGGATCGCTTCGTCATGATCAAGGACCACGTACTGCTGCGTTTCGCGACGAGCCTGCGCGAAGTCGGGCCCGAACTCAGCGCGAAGATCACGCCGCAGGTCATCGAACGCATCGTGAACCTGATTCCCGATGCGTGGCTGTCGGGCGATGGGCAGTTCGGCAATCCCGCGGCCTATCGCGCCGCCTACAACGAATACCTGAACCGCCGCCTGCAGTCGCCGCAGGCTTTCCTCGAGGAGGCGATCCGTGCAGTGCCTCTATGACTACGCGATCGTACGAGTCGTACCGCGCGTGGAACGCCAGGAGTTCATCAACGCGGGCGTGATCGTGTCCTGCCAGAAAGAGGATTTTCTGGAGGCGCGGATCGAACTCGACGAGTCGCGGCTGCTCGCACTCGCACCCGACGTCGATCTCGATGCGGTGCGCGAGAATCTCGCGAGCATTCCGCGGATCTGTCGCGGCGGCGACGACGCCGGTCCCATCGGCCGGCTCTCGCAGCGCGAACGCTTCCACTGGCTGGTCGCGCCGCGCAGCACCATCATCCAGACCTCCGCCGTTCACCTCGGCCGCAGCGCCGATCCGCGCCTTGCGCTGGAAAATCT
>CAZBKC010000446.1:1313-3142 GCA_964492345.1 uncultured Steroidobacter sp.
GAAGGCATTTTTCTGGCCGTCAACCGCCAACTGTCAACCGTCAACTCGTTAAGTGTTCTTCTCTTCAACTCGCTCAACGATGTCACTGCCGCAGTGAGTGTCGTGTCGGCGCTCACGGCCAACGACGCTGCACTGGCTGCGGCAACCAGTTCGAGGTGATGCCGTCGCGATTCGACGACGTCAGGCCCTCGCGGTCCGCGCCGCGCGTGGCGCAATCGACTACGCGCGTCGACGAATCCTGCAGCGTGCGGAACCATGCTGCTCCCCGCGTATTGCGAAGTGTGTCCACGCGGCACGACCACCTTCGCCCACGGGAGACGTCCATGAAATCCGCTTCGAATATTCCCACCGCAATCCTCGCCTCCGGCATCCTGATTGCGTCGACCTCCGCATTCGCGCAATCCGCCGCCGCACAGGACCCGCCTGTCCCGGATGCGGCGGCACCGCAAACCGTGCAGATCGAAGAAAAGAAGGTCGATCAGTTCGCGGCGGCATTTGTCGCGGTTCAGGACATCCAGGCTCAGGCGGCACAGCAGTTGAGCAACACCACCGACGAGCAGCTGGCAACGCAGGTCAAGGCCGCCGCCGAGAAGCAGATGATCGCGGCAGTCGAACGCGAGGGCCTGCAGATCGAGGAGTTCAATCGCATCGCCGATCTGCTGAACACCGACCTGACCCTGCGCTCGAAGGTTGCGGAGAAGGTGGAGAAACGGCGCAAGGGTTGAACAGAGAGAAGCGGTTGGCGGTTAGCGGATAGTTCAGAGGTGCTTCGCTCTGGACTATCCGCTAACCGCCAACCGCTTCTTCTCGCCCCTAGTAATGCGGCGGCTTCTCCTGCTCGGCCGTGTACCCCGTCGGCTCCTCCTGCAGCGACTCGATTCGTCCCAGCAGTTCGCGCACCTGCAGCCTGAGCGCGTCGACGTCCTGCTGCTGTCGGTAGACCGCATCGCTCAACTCCTGGTTGGCCCGCTCCAGAAAAGCGAGCTTCAGCTCCAGGCGTTCCACCGTCTCGTCATTCATATCCCGCTCCTGTCGTGTTGCGTCGCAACCGTCCGCTGACCGGTCCTGCCGTTCCAGGACCCTGCAATGACCCGCCCCAGACGGCCGTGGGCAGTTTCGAACGCCTCAGTCAGATCGACGTAGTGTTCTCAATGGGCGTTACATGCGTTAGCGAAACGTTATAAAAACAGGCTAACAGCCTGACCATTCTTTACAGAAATGAACTCGCCTGTTCCGGCAAGTTCAAGCAACTTACGCACGTCGTTGGAAGCGCCGGTACGCCGGTTGGCAATGCAAGAACGCGCGCAATGCGATAGCGCCATGAATCGACGACGGCACGACCTCAATACGGTTCTCCAGGGGGAACATCGATGCGCAGTGTCTTCTCACGCGTCCTGATGGCGGCGGTGGCAGCCGTGGGCGTCAGCTCCATCGCTTTCTCGGCCGCACCGGCTGTCAAGCCCCCGCGCCTGCCCGACGGCAAGCCCGATCTCAATGGCATCTGGCAGGCGCTCAATACGGCGAACTTTGATCTCGAGCCGCACGCCGCCCGTGCCGCCATGGCCATGGTACCGGGTCAGTTCGTACCGGTGCCCGCTCCGCAGGTCGTGGCGCTCGGCGCCGTCGGATCGGTGCCGGGCGGGCTCGGTGTCGTCGAGGGCGGCTCCATTCCTTACAAGCCCGAAGCGCTGGAACAGAAAAAGGAAAATCAGAAGAACTGGCTGACGTCCGATCCCGAGATCAAGTGCTATCTGCCGGGCGTGCCGCGGGCGACGTACATGCCGTATCCGTTCCAGATCGTGCAGAGCAAGGACTACATGTTCTTCGCG
>CAZBKC010000447.1:0-3135 GCA_964492345.1 uncultured Steroidobacter sp.
GAGATTACGCTCGTGCGCCTCGTCGATGATGAGTGTGTCATAGCGACGCAGCAGCCGGTCGTTCTCCAGCTCGCGCAACAGGATGCCGTCGGTCATGAGCTTGACGCGGCAGTCCGGCCCGACGCGATCCGTGAACCGGACCTGGTAGCCCACCGCACCGCCGACGGTCGTACTCAGTTCAACGGCGAGCCGGTCGGCGATGGCGCGGGCCGCGATCCTGCGCGGCTGCGTGTGGCCGATCATGCCGAACGCACCGCGTCCCGCTTCGAGACAGATCTTCGGCAACTGCGTCGTCTTGCCCGATCCGGTCGCGCCGCACACGACGATCACCTGATGCTTCGCCAGCGCCGCCGCGATCTCTTCGCGATGCGCAGTGATCGGCAGTTCCGCATCGAACTGCAGCCGCAGCGGCAACTGGCGCAGCCGCTCGACCTGCCCGGCCGATCGAGTCATCGACTCGCCGAGCGATGCGACCACGCGCTCGAAATCCGTCCCGTGATCCTTGCGCGCAAACAGCCGATCCAGATCGCGCGCCAACCGCGCCCGATCCGCAAACCGTGTCAGTTGCAGCTGCTCCCGAAGTTCCAGCAAGCGGTCATTGATGGATTTCTGTGCAATCGTCATGAACAAAGGGGGTCGAAGTCAGGGACACAAAAGAGCAGTCGTCACGCCGGTGGCAGGCGGATCTCGACCAGCGCACCGCCGAGCGACGACTCGCCGATGCTGATGGTGCCGCCGTTGAGCTTCGCCACTTCGCGCACGACGGAGAGGCCGATGCCCTGCCCGCTCACGCGCTCGTCCAGCCGGGCGCCGCGGTCGATCACGCGTGCGCGTTCCGCCGGCGGGATACCCGGGCCATCGTCTTCGACGATGATCTGCAGGCCATCGCGCCGCGCCGTCGGGCTCGACAGTCGATAGGCCGTCAACCGGACGCGGCTGCGCGCCCACTTGAACGCATTGTCCAGCAGGTTGCCGGCCATCTCGGTGAGATCTTCGCGATCGCCGAAATAGACACAGCCGTCGGCGACGCTGAGATCGCAGGCGATGCCGCGATCCATATAGACCTTGAGCAGTGCGCCACGCAGCGCTTCGAGCGCGGCGCGAACATCCACCGGCGCCGTGCCGAGGCCGGTGCCACCCGACGCCGCTGCGCGCTTGAGCTGATACTTCACGATGTCGTCCATGCGCCCGACCTGCTCGTCGAGCTGCTTCGCCACCGCCAGTTCCTGACCCGCGGGCGAACCCAGCAGATTGCGCATCACCGCCAGCGGCGTCTTGAAGCTATGCGCGAGATTGCCGAGCGTATTGCGATAGCGCTGCAATCGATCGCGCTCGCTGCGCAACAGAGCATTCAGATTGGTTGTGATCCCGAGCAGCTCGCGGGGATAGCCGCCGCCGAGTTCGGTGATCTCGCCGACCTCGACCGCTTCGATCTCACGTTCGACGCGTCGCAACGGAGCCAGCAGCCGGCGCAGCAGGATGGCCAGCGCACCGAGCAACAGGAGCATCAGCACGCTGAACCAGCCGAACAGCTGCACGCGGAAACGATTCAGCTGCGAGTAATACGGCTCGCGACTTTCCGCCACGCTGTACACGAAGGATCGCGTCTTCTTCCTGCTGAATTCCCATTCGATGGCGCGACTGAGCGCCAGTACGACCGTGCCGTCCGTCCCGCGCAGTTCGCCGAAGCGCCGTTCGCCCGGATGCAGACTGGGTGAGAACTCCAGCCCGGTTCCTGCCAGCGATGCCGAGCGCCAGCTCACGTAGCCATCGCTGCGCACTATTTCGCCGTAGAGACCCGAGCCGGGATTGTTGAAGCGTACTTCGGCCAGCTGCTCCGCCGGCTGAAGGCCATCGTTCGCCTCCTCTTCGGAGGCGGAGATCAGGGCGAGTACCTGCACTTCCAGTCGCTCGCGCGCCGCATTCTCGGCCAGATCGCGAAACACCAGGTCGAGCGCGACGATCGTGATGCCGAAAAACAGCACGAGCAGCACGCTGACCGAAGCCAGCAGTCGGGTACTTAGCGAGTGCGGCTGCATCAAGAGGGCTGACGGTTGACGGTTGACGGTTGACGGCCCGCGGGGCGCAGAGAACGCACCGTATCTCGGTTCGCACCACGGGTTGTTCTTGTTTGCTGCTGTCTGGTCCGACTGTCAACGGTCAACTGTCAACGGTCAACCCCTTCATTCGCGCTGCAGAGCGAAGCGGTAACCGCGTCCACGGAGCGTTTCGATGGGCTTGATCGTGTCTTCGGGATCTAGCTTGCGGCGCAGCCGTCCGATGAAGACTTCGATCGTATTGCTGTCGCGGTCGAAATCCTGCGCGTACAGGCGATCGGTCAGCTCCGCTTTGGAAATGACTTCGCCGGCGCGATGGATCAGGTATTCGAGGATGCGGTATTCGAAGCTGGTGAGATCGACGCGCTTGTCGTTGACCGAAACTTCCTGGGTGCGTGGATCCAGCGCCACCGGGCCACAGCGCAGCACCGGCTGCGCCCAGCCGCCGGAACGACGCAGCAATGCCTGCGCACGGGCCAGCAGTTCCTCGAAGTGAAACGGCTTGGCGACGTAGTCGTCGGCACCGGCCTGCAATCCCTCGACCTTGTCCTGCCAGCGATCGCGTGCGGTCAGGATCAGGATCGGGAAGGACTTGGATTCGGCGCGCAATCTGCGAACCAGTTCGAGCCCCGGGAGTTTCGGCAGGCCCAGATCGATGATGGCCAGATCGAGCGCATATTCGCGCCCGCAGTAAAGGCCTTCCTCGCCGTCGGCTGCGAGGTCGACGGTGAATCCGGTCTCCTTCAGCTGCTGCGCCAGCGTTTCGCGCAGCGCGGCCTCGTCTTCGACGACCAGTACACGCATCAGTACATCTGCCCTGTCTGCGCGTCGACATGGACGGTCGTGACCTTGCCGTCCTCGCTCAGGAGGCGAATGCTGTAGACGAGACGATCGCCGCTGACGGATTGCTGTGCCTTGACGGCCTTGGCGCGGTAACGGCTCTCCGCCATGTTGACCGCCTGGTCAAGAGAGACGCGTGGGTGATCGGCCTCACGTTCGCTGCGTGGACGCTTCTCGATCAGGCTCTGGGCACCCGCCACAGGCATCGCCAGGCCGATGGCCAGGGCCGGGATCAGTG
>CAZBKC010000448.1:0-3125 GCA_964492345.1 uncultured Steroidobacter sp.
GGAAGGCATTTTTCTGGCTGTCAACCGCCAACTGTCAACCGTCAACTCGTTAAGTTAAGTGACATTGGAGTTAACCCTACCCCCTATCGAGTGGTCTCCTCCGCCTTCATGGGCTCCACCGCCTGCCCGGTCGAATCCGTCACCGGAATGCTGGCCTTCTGTTGCGTAACCTGCCCCTCGCCGGCCGCAAACGGAATCGCGAACGTCCGACCGAGCGTCGCCCCGCCGATCACCGTATCCACCGAAACCGTGATGTAGAAGACCCCGGCGCGATCGGCCAGCACCGAAAGCGAATGGCTGTAGGGCTCCTTGGGCTGCACGCTGGCGTACTCCGCCGTCAGGTCGCCCGCGAGCGTGATGCCTTCCATGCCGCTGAACCTGGCCGTCATGGAATCGACACCCGCGCTGGGAATCAGCGCCACGTCGAGCTGAACCGGCTTGCCCGGCTCGGGCCGGGCGACGAATTCGTACTTGAGATCCACCGCAGCGCCGGGTTTACCGCCACCGACCGCCCGCGCCATTTTCTCGGTGGGATCCGCCGGAACCGCGGGCGCCGGCGTCGGCTGCGCGGCCTGCGCCGGCGACGCTGCGGGAGCTTCAGGAGCTGCTGCGGGCGGTGGCGCGGGCTCCGATCCGCAGGCGCTCAGCATGGCCAGGGCGGCGATGCACCAGAGGTGTCGTGCGTAGTTCATCCTGTCCCCGCTGATGTCACGCTGTAATGCTGAGTTCATGGTCATCCGGAAATGGAAACGGTCATGCAATGCGGCAGCACGCCGCGGGTGTAGTCATGAACTTCGAGAATATTGATCCCGGCCGGATAAACACGCTGCTGGATCATCTCCGAGCCGGGCGTCGTCGACGTGCCGGACTCGACGAGCACACCCCGGTTGTAGATATAAATATCCGGATCGGATGCGGGCTGACTGGTCCCCGGCGCTCCCGGGCCCACCGCACCTTGCACAGCAATAGCCAACGGGGTGGCGGAAGGCAGCGTCAGGCGCAGAAAACGCCTCGCCCCCAGTTTATTACTGCCATCTTCATCGCCTCTGCTGCAGATGTTCAGGGGCTGATTGCGGGAGACATCCGTGTAGATGGGAATAACCAAGTTGGCGGATACCCCGCCGCTGTTGGTTTCACCGCTGCCAAACGCATCGGCGGTCGACGAGATGGATTCGCCGGTCAGCAGTGCATCGATGCCGGACCGGACAGTCGAGTCACTGACCGCCCGCAGGCCGGCCGCAAAGGAATAGATGCTGGTCATCGCATCCGTCGTCCGCTGCGCACCGGTCATCACCGAATAGATCGGCGCGAAGCCCAGAGAGATCGTATCGACACCGTCGTTCACGGAATCGAACAGGTCCCAGAGGATTTCCTGCACCGAAGCCTCGGAGAACCAGCCTTCGGCGTTGCCGCTGTCGTTCTCCATGTTGAAACCGAAATCCGCCGACACGCCGCTGTGCGAATCGCGATATACGGGATCGTTGAGCGTCATCCCGGAATAGGCATTGCCCCAGCCCTCGCCGAAGGCGACACGCAGGTCGAGCCGGTCGCCGTCGGAGTGATCGCCACCGATCGAATCGGACCTCGAGAACTTGTCTTCGACGTAGTGCCCGAACTCGTGCGCGATCACATGCTGGTCGAACTCGTCGGTATCGCCGTTGCCGCTGGCGTAATCGCCGAGGATGTAGATGCCCGCTGGCAGCGCAGCGGGGGGGGTGCAGTTGCCGGCATTGGCCACCGACGCACCCTCGGTATAGAAGGTCGTGCTGATGTTTCCATTGGCGGTACAGAACGAGGTTATCGTCGCTCGATTGTTGAAGCTCCAGTAAAGATCGAGCGCGGGAAAAGCAGTATTGGGAACGGCGCCGAGGATCAGTTCCTTGGTGCGATAGACGGTGTCCAGGATCGCGAAGGGAGCCGCTGCACGCGTGGCGGTGTAGCTCGTTCCGCCCCAGCCGGTTCTTGCCAGCAGGTTGCGCGTGCCGTTGGCGGTACCGCTGTTGAAACTTTCACCGTCGAGCACGTACAGGGCGCCATTGTTCGTGTTGTTCAGGACACGGAAGGTCCACGTTGGCGCAGCGGCGCTGCTGACCATCTCCGCGCGGGCGCTGATCACCATTTGCGTGTTCTGTGGCACCTGCAGCGAGTAGTTGCCGCCCGTGTCAGTCGTGGTTGACGAACCGATGCGCGCGCGCGTCGTCGGATTGATCGCTTCGACGACGACCTGGCGTGCCGGCGACACCACAGGGGCGCTCATATTCAACCCCCTACCCCCCGTGGTGCTGAATGCCGGACGCTCAAACTCGATTCGCCCACTGACGATGACGTTACCGGATGCACTGACGGTCACTGTCACGGATTGCGAACCTGAACCGCCGGTTCCAGTGCAGCTCAGCGTATAGGTTGCGGTCGCGGCTGGGCTCACCTGCTCCGATCCCGACGTAGCCTTGGTACCGGTCCAGCCACCGGAGGCCGTGCAGTTCGTTGCATTCGTGCTCGACCAAGTCAGGGTCGAGGCCTGACCGACATTGATGGAGGTCGGATTGGCCGCCAGATTCACGACCGGTGGTTGCGCGGGCGGCGGATTGTCGTCGCCCCCACCCCCGCAGGCGGACAGACCCAGCAGCAGCGCGCAGGCGAGACAACGATGGACGGCGCGAAGCTCAGTCATGGTGGTCCGAGGTTCCCCAGTAGCGGCCCGGGACGCTAGCACAGGCCGCCGCCGGGGTGGAATCGACCCGTTCCGAGGGGTCAGAGACTCAGCGGTCCTTCCGCAATCGCCGCCAGTTGTTCCCGCAACTGCAGGACATGGGTTTCCCAGTAGCGCGGCTCCTTGAACCAGGGAAATGCCTGCGGGAAGGCCGGGTCGGTCCACCGCCGTGCCAGCCACGCGGCATAGTGAATCATCCGCAGCGTACGCAGGCTTTCGACCAGCACCAGTTCGCGCGTGTCGAAGTTCGCAAAGTGCGCATAACCCGCCAGGAGCTGCGCCAGCTGCTCGCTCATCTCGGCACGATCGCCGGCGATCAGCATCCACAGATCCTGGATGGCCGGGCCCATGAGGCAGTCGTCGAGATCGACGAAATGCGGGCCGTCGTCGGTCCACAGGACATTGCCGCGATGGC
>CAZBKC010000449.1:0-3121 GCA_964492345.1 uncultured Steroidobacter sp.
GCGTCATGACGCCGACGGCGTGGTGGCGCGTGCCGATGGGCATGAACATCGCGGGACTGCCCTCGGACGCGCGCGCGCAGTACCGCATCCACAAAATGATGCTGCAGCACTGTCAGTACGCGCGGCCGAAGAAATACTGGGTACTGAAAGGCTTTCACGGCTTCCGGCTGCCGGAACTGTTCGAGACGTATCCGGACGCACACATCATCTGGGTGCATCGCGATCCGGTGCAGGCCATCGCTTCGCGCATCGTGCTCACCGGCGAACTCGTGGAAGGATTGACCGGCAGCGTCGACTGGAAAGCACAATCGCAGATCCATCTCGCCGCGTGCCGTGCCGGTTTCAACGCGACCCTGAACAACCCCATGATCGACGACCGGCGCATCCATCACGTGCGCTATCCGGATTTCGTCGCCGATCCGGTGGGCACCATCCGGGGCTACTACGAATATGCGGGCGTGCCCTTTACCGCAGAAGCTGAAGCTGCGATGCGCGACTATCTGCGCAACAATCGCGGCGACCGGTACGGCAAATTCAGGTACTCGACTGACGTGATCGGCGTGGATCTCGAAGCACTGCACGCCGAGTTCGCGCCGTACCGCAAACGCTTCGGCCTGGAGATCGAGCAGCGCAAGTAGGCACGATGCATCCGCGAATCTCCGTCAGCAGCATCTGCTTCATCGGCGAACCGCTGAATGATGTCGTGCGCCACTGGGACGAGGTTGGAGCCCGAAGGATCAGCCTGCTGAGCCCGGACGTCCTGACGCTGGATCTACCCACGCTGCAGGCGGCACTCGCCGCTCGACAGCTCGAAACAGTCACCCACAATTTTCTCCGCGACCTGTCAGCCGAACCGCGCGAAGAACATTGGCAGGCGGCGCAGGCGACCTTGACGAGCCTGATAGAGCGCGTTGCCGACCTGGGTGGACGTTCGATCTACATGCTCACCGGCGGCTTCGGCAAGCTGACGTGGGAAGAAGCCGCCGAAAGATTCTGTGCCGCCATCGCGCCCTGCCTGCCGATCGCCAGCAACGCCGGCGTGAAGCTCGCCATCGAGAACACGCCGCCGCTCTACGGCGATCTGCACATTGCCCATTCGCTGCGCGACACCGTGAAGCTCGCAGAACTGGCGGGAATCGGCGTGTGCATCGACCTTCCCACCTGCTGGACCGAAGCGGGACTGAAGGAATCGATCGAGCGCGCGGTGCCGCGCTGCGCTGTCGTACAGGTCGCGGACTATGTCTGCGGGGACCGCTCGCTACCGGCACGTGCAGTCCCCGGCGATGGCGCAATTCAGCTCGAGCGGACATTCAAGTGGCTGCTCGATGCCGGCTACGACGGCTGCTTCGACCTGGAACTGATCGGCCCGCGCATCGACAGGGAAGGCCGCGTCGCCGCCGTGCGCCGCGCGGCGCAGAATGTCGGTGAGATCCTGAAAGGGATGGAGAGGCCGCAAAGGACCGCATAAAAGATTCTCTGGGAACGGATTCTTTGGGAATCGAACTCATTCATTCTCTTTTATGCGGTCTTTTGCGGCGCTTTCTCTCTCTCGCACGAATGAGGACGAACGATGGCCTTCGGTGACAACCCGCACGATGCAGCGCTTCGCGAGGCCTGGGCGCAGTTCTGTCAGCGCGTGCAGGACGCCGGTGAGCGCGTGTTCAAGGACTACAACCCGGCCACCGATCTGCATCGCGTCGATGCCTTCCGTTTTCTGACCCAGAACCTCGGACAGGCCTTCGATCTCGCGCTCGAGACGAAGGACACGAAATATCCTGCCCTGCATGCCTTCTGCACGCCGACGCGCAAGCTGGGCGGCGATGCGGCCGACTTCACGTACCTGCAGGCGTGGATCGATGGCGAGTCCGCTTACAGGATCTACGGCCAGCGCGGCACAGCGCGATTCCTCAACTTCACGGTGCAGGGCCCGCGCCCCGAAAAGCAGCCCGGCACGAACTGGCCGAGTCTGCATGAACCCTTCGGCGACATTCCTGAAGCGAATCTGTTCGGGCAGCAGTTGCAGACTGCGCCGGACGGCACCTTCGAGTTGTACATCGGTAGACCGAAGCGCGGCGCGAACTGGCTGCCGACGACGCCGGGTTCACGCAAGCTTTTCATACGCCAGGGCCTCGACCGCTGGGATGAATTGCCCGCACGCATGAGCATCGAACGCATCGACATGACGACACCGCGTCCGGTACCGACGCCACAAACGCTGCTGGATGCATTCGACTGGGCCGGAAAGTTCGTCAGCGACGTCATGAGCGACTGGCCCGATCATCCCTATCACTACAGTCCGGCAGTCGATCCGGTGAACGTGAACCGGTTTCCGTCGGATGCCAATGCCGACTCCGGCGACCAGCGCCGCGGGCGAGCCGTCGCACACATGTGCTGGGAGCTTGCGCCTGACGAAGCGCTGATCGTCGAGTTCGACAATCACGACAACTTCTGGATGGCGTCGCTGAACGGCGTGTTCTTCAACAGCCTCGACTATCTGTATCGACCGGTGAGCTATACGCCGAGCCGCACCCGGGTCGACAGCGACGGCAAGGTACGCCTGATCCTGAGCCACGACGATCCCGGCTATCACAACTGGTTCGATACGCAGGGCTTCGTGCGCGGCAACCTGACGTACCGGAATCTGATGACGAGTGCGGGCACGGTGATCGATACGCGGCTGGTGAAGCGTGCAGCGTTGGCGCAGGCGCTGCCACCGGATTGTGTGCGGGTTTCGCCGGATGAACGTGTCGAGCAGTTGCGCACACGCTTCGCCGCCATCAATCGCCGTTACGGCGGATGACGGAGAAGATTTCACACAGAGATCACGGAGAACACAGAGAAGGAATCTGATCGGAGTATTTTCCGTCTCTGTGCTCTCTGTGATCTCTGTGTGAAATCCTGTTCTTGCTGTCCCTTCACCGCGACCGCGCCACCGCCGTCGTGAACAGGCTCTGCGGCGAGCGCCAGTCCAGACGAACCTTGCGATGCGCGATCAGCCAGTGGTCGTCGACTTTGCGGAAAGTATCGAGGTAGTAGCCGCAGTGATCCTGACCGATGTCGGTGTACGCCACCCAGTAGGTTCGCGCTCTCGCCGAATCCGGACCGGTGATCTCGATGTGCG
>CAZBKC010000450.1:0-3118 GCA_964492345.1 uncultured Steroidobacter sp.
AGGTGGCCGAGATACAGGTCTTCCGCATCACCGCGCGCACCGCGACGCTCGACCGTGACGTGCTGCGCGCCATCGACAAGGCCATTCCCTTTCCGCTGATCTTCGAGGTGGCCCATGGTGGCCGCGTCAGGTTGGCTGCGGCCTACAAGCGGCCGAGCCAGGCCGACAGCGCTCGCTGGGTGGTGGGTGACTATTTCCAGGGGGATTGGCTGCCCGAGGACGCAGCCCGCGCGCCCCTTCCGGTGGCGCTGAACATGGGCGCGCTGTACGAGCGGCTGCTCGAGCCGCTGGTGGTCGGGCAGACGGCCCGGTTGGTCCCCGGCATTGGCGAGGCGCCGCAAACGCCCTTCACCCCTGCCGAAGCGGAGCGCCCCATGTCGCTGGAAGAGCGCATCGCGCAGGCCGAGGCGATCAAGGCGCAGACGCGCGAGGTTGAGCGGATCAAGGCGCGGCTGGAGCGCGAGAAGCAATTCAACAGGCGCGTGGCGATCAATGCCGAGCTGCGCGCGGCCAAGCAGGAACTGGAGCGGTTGACAGGGGCACACCCCGGCGCCGCCGTTACGAACGATTGAGAGGACGAGCATGGACAAGCTGAAGATGCACAGCCCCGACCTGAGCCAAGACAACATCGCGAAGATCCGCGAGCTGTTCCCAGGCTGCGTGACCGAGGCACGGGACGATGCGACGGGGGCGGTGCGTCTGGCGGTAGACTTCGATCAGCTGCGTCAGGAGTTGAGCGACCACATCGTGGAAGGGCCGCAGGAGCGGTATAGGCTGGACTGGCCGGGGAAGCGGGAAGCTTTGGCGCTTGCGAACGCGCCAATTGCCAAGACGTTGCGTCCCAGCCGCGAGGAAAGCGTGGATTTCGATACCACGCAAAACCTGTTCATCGAAGGAGATAACCTCGAAGCACTGAAGATTCTGCAAGAAAACTATCTTGGCAAAGTCAAAATGATCTACATCGACCCGCCGTATAACACGGGAAATGATTTTGTTTACGAGGATGACTTCGCTGAAAGTTCTGCGGAGTTTCTTGAGCGATCAAATCAAACGGATGAAGAAGGGAATCGGCTTGTCGCCAACACCACCTCAAATGGCCGGTTTCATTCAGATTGGCTGAGCATGATGTATGCGCGGCTGCGTCTTGCGAAGAACCTTCTTACTTCAGATGGCGCTGTATTTATCAGCATCGACGACAATGAGGCCGGCGCACTTATTAAGGTTGGCCGAGAGATATTCGGCGATGAGAACTTTGTTGCACAGCTGGCCGTTCAGCTGAATCCAAGGGGGAGGCACCTTGACCGCTTCATCGCGAATACGCACGAGTCTATCTTAATTTTTGTCCGCGACGGCCTGAATTCAGATTGTATTGGTGGACTTGAAAAAGAAGGGCGGATGGCTGACGAGTATAATCGCAGCGATAGTGATGGTGCTTTCAGGCTCTTGGGGCTTCGCAATCGTAACCAATCTTTCAACCCTACAACCCGGCCAAACCTCTACTACCCGCTGTATGTCTGCCCAGGAACCGGCATGGTCTCGCTGAACAAGGATGAGACATTCACAGATGAAGTTTGGCCAGATACGCCAGATGGCACAAAGACCTGCTGGACTTGGGGAAAGGAGAAGGTTTCCAAGGAACGCGATTTTCTGGTGGCTGAGGAGTCTAGAGGCGAATGGCGAATTTTCCGCAAGGACTACCTTAACAAAGGCGGAAGTGTTGCTAAGACTATGGCCAAGTCTCTTTGGATAGACAAGGAGATTACCAATGATTACGGTCGCGCTGCAGTTAAGGATCTTTTTGGAAAAGCCGTAATGGATTTTCCGAAGTCCCCTGCGCTTCTCGATCGTCTCATTAGAATTGGATCGAATGACGGCGATATTGTGCTGGACTTCTTTGCTGGGTCGTCCTCCACCGCGCACGCTCTGTTGGCTCTTAATGCGAGCGAGGGTTCCAATCGGAAGTTCATCATGGTTCAGTTGGACGAAGCCACCGCTGAAGGTTCCATAGCTCGAAGCGAAGGCTACAAGACAATTTCCGATCTGTCGAAGGAACGTATCCGGCGCGCAGGCAAGAAGATTCTTGAAGGAGACTGTAACCCCGACTGGAACGGAGATGTCGGTTTCCGGGTGCTCAAGGTGGACACGTCGAACATGAAGGACGTCTACTACCGCCCCGACGAGCTGAAGCAGTCCGACCTGCTCGACATGGTGGACAACGTGAAGGAAGGCCGCACGGCCGAAGACCTGCTGTTCCAGGTGCTGGTCGATTGGGGCGTGGACCTGACGCTGCCGATCCGCCGCGAGACGGTGCAGGGCAAGACCGTGTTCTTCGTCGACGACAACGCCCTCGTCGCCTGCTTCGACCGCGGCGTCACCGAGGATCTGGTGAAGGAGCTTGCGGGCCACGAGCCCCTGCGCGTGGTCTTCCGCGACAACGGATTCGTCTCGGACGCGGTGAAAATCAACGTCGAACAGATCTTCCGCCAGCTCTCGCCCACCACCGACGTCAAGTCGATCTGAGGGCGCACCATGAAGCTCAAGTTCAAGGTCCAGCCCTATCAGACCAATGCCGTCAACGACGTGGTCGACTGCTTCGCCGGCCAGCCCATGACCGCTGGCCTGACCTACCGCATTGACCCCGGCCGCAAGGTACAGTCCAGCGCCTTCGAGGAAGGCTTCAAGAACGCCGACCTCGCCCTGACCGACGTGCAGATCCTGGAGAACATCCAGAAGGTCCAGCGACGGCAGAACCTGCCCGTCTCGCAGTCGTTGACAGACTTCACGACCTTCAATGCGCGGGGCGAGCGCGTGCCCGTCGCAGCAACCTATAAGCGCGACGCGCTGGCCGCGACGCGCGTTCATCTCGACGTCGAGATGGAGACCGGCACGGGCAAGACCTACTGCTACATCAAGTCGATTTTCGAGATGAACAAGCGGTACGGCTGGTCGAAGTTCATCATCATGGTGCCTTCGATCGCCATTCGCGAAGGTGTCTACAAGTCGCTGCAGATCACAGCCGACCACTTCACCGAAAGCTACGGCAAGAAGGCGCGGTTCTTCATTTACAATTCCAAGCGCCTGCACGAGCTGGAGAGCTTTTCGTCCGACGCTGGGATCA
>CAZBKC010000451.1:0-3114 GCA_964492345.1 uncultured Steroidobacter sp.
TGCCGCAGGTGATGCTGGAGATGCAGAAAGCCAGCGTGTCGTTCCGTGCGCTGACCGAAGTGCGCAACCGGTTCGTGAGTGCGTATCAGGAAATCATGAACATGCCCATCTGACGCGCTGGCGCGCGCGGCCAACTGGGTTACTGGCCGACTGGTCTGCTGGTCAGAGAAGGAACGGATTGGAAAGTGGTTATGAGTAGTGCAGTGAGCGATACATACAACAAGAGTTCGCGATATGGCGAAGGCTTCTCCTTCTGGCCAGCAGACCAGCTGACCAGTCGGCCAGTCGGCCGGGCGGCACGCCCGTGAGCGCCGAAGCCCTCTCACTGCCGGCTCCCTCGTTGATTCCGCCGCAGTTCAAGCCGCTGTTGATCCTCATCGGGATCGCGGCGGCGGTGGCGGCCGGTGTCGGCATCGTGCTGTGGTCGAAGGAGCCGACGTACGCGCTGCTGTACGGCAACCTGGGCCAGCAGGATTCGGCGCAGATTGCGCAGGCGCTGCAGAGCAGCGGCATTGCCTACAAGCTCAACAACAACGGCGAGATCACCGTGCCGGCGGAGCGTGTGCACGATGCGCGATTGAAGCTCGCGGGGCAGGGGCTTCCGGAAGGCGACGGCGGGTTTGCAGTGATGTCGAAGGACCCGGGATTCGGCGTCAGTCAGTTCATGGAGGGCGCCCGCTACCAGCATGCGCTCGAAACCGAACTCGCCCGCACGATTTCCAATCTGCAACCCGTGGCTGCGGCGCGTGTGCACCTCGCCTTGCCGCGGCAGTCGGCGTTCGTGCGCGATCGGCGCCCGTCGTCGGCCTCGGTGATGCTGCAGTTGAAGCCGGGTCGCCGGCTCGAACAGGAACAGGTGACCGCGATCGTCAATCTGGTGGCATCGAGCATTCCCGAACTGGAGTCCAGCCAGGTCACGGTGGTCGATCAGCAGGGCCGGTTGCTGTCCTCGCCGCAGAAGGCCGAAGACGAGTTTGCGATACGCAGCAAGCAGCTCGAGATCGCACGCGACATGGAGGAGCGCTACACGCATCGCATCGAAGAACTGCTCGCGCCGCTGGTCGGCGCCGGACGTGTCCGCGCCCAGGTCGTCGCGGATGTCGAAATGAGCACGACCGAGGAAGCGCGCGAACAGTATCGGCCTGAGAGCCAGGTCATCCGCAGCGAACAGACGGCCGAGGAGACCAGCCGCAATGGCGCCGGTCCGCAGGGCGTGCCGGGCGCGCTCACCAACCAGCCGCCGGTACCCGGTGTCGCGCTGCCGCCCGGTGCCGCGGCGAACGGCACGCAGTCCGTTGCGGCAGCGCCGGCAACTCCCGGACAACAGCCGACCGTCACGCCGCCGGACAACACCTCGAAGCAGGCGACGCGCAACTATGAGATCGATCGCACGGTCGCGTACACGAAGATGCCTGCGGGCCGGCTCAAGCGCATCACCGTGGCGGTGCTCATCGACAACCAGCGCAGCACGGATGCGGAAGGCAAGGTGACGGAGACGGCACTGGCGCCAGAACAGGTGGAGAACATCACGCGCCTGGTGAAGGATGCCGTCGGCTACAACGAATCGCGCGGCGACAGCGTCAATGTCGTCAACGCCTCTTTCAAGGGCGAAACCGTTGCGGAAGAGATTCAGCCGGAAACGATTCCGCTGTGGGAACGTCCCCTGATACGCGACATCGTCAAACTGCTGGCAGCACTGATCGTACTGCTGGCGCTCGTGTTCGTCGTGTTGCGGCCGCTGATCCGCGGTCTGTTGCCGACGCCGCACAGACCCGGATATGCGCCGCCTGCGCTGACGGATGTTTCTGCGCCTGCACCGAACGGTGAGGCAGGTGTGACGCCGGTGATGGACTATGAAGGCCAGATAGCGCAGGCCCGCAGCATGGTGTCGCAGGACCCCGGCCGTGTGGCGCAGGTGGTGAGGACATGGGTGGGCAACGGTGAGTAAGCAAAAGGGCTGGAGGCTGGAGGCTGGAGACTGGGGGTCAGAAAGGACAGGCTCTGGGCTGTGGGCATCAGCCTCCAGCCTCCAGCCTCCTGCCGGCGGAGCATCCGCATGAGTGCCCAGGAGAAAACGCAGCAGCGCAACGGCACGGAACGCGCGGCCATCCTGCTGCTGTCGCTCGGCGAACAGGAAGCCGCCGAAGTGATGAAGCACATGGGTGCCAAGGACGTGCAGCGCATCGGCGCTGCCATGACGCAGTTGCAGAACATTTCGCGCAGGGAAGTCTCGGAAGTATTGAAGGAGTTCACCACGACGGTGGAAAGCCAGACCTCGCTCGGCGTCGGCGTGGACGAATATCTGCGCAAGGTGCTGATCGGCGCGCTCGGTGAAGACAAGGCGGCAGGCGTCATCGACCGCATCCTGTTCGGCCGCTCCAGCAAGGGCCTCGAGGCGCTGAAGTGGATGGATGCGCGTGCCGTGTCCGAACTCATTCGCCAGGAACACCCGCAGATCATTTCCATCGTGCTGGCCTATCTCGATCCGGATCAGTCCGCCGACGTGCTGGCGCAGTTTCCGGAATGGCTGCGCGCCGACGTGATCATGCGCATCGCGACGCTCGATGGCATTCAGCCCAGCGCGCTGCACGAACTGGACGACGTCATCGAGAAGCAGTTCGCCGGCAAGACCGGTGCGCTGAAGACCTCGGTCATCGGCGGCATCAAGACGGCTGCGAACATCATGAACTTCCTGGACAGCAGCCAGGAAGGCGCGATCCTCGATCACATCCGCAAGATCGACGAGCCGCTGGGCGGCAAGATCCAGGACCTCATGTTCGTGTTCGACGATCTGGGCGAGATCGACGACCGCGGCATGCAGGAAGTACTGCGCGCCGTGCCGAGCGAGCGTCTGCTGATCGCCATGAAGGGTGCCGACGATTCACTGAAGGAAAAGATCTTCAAGAACATGTCGCAGCGTGCCGCGGAAATGCTCAAGGACGATCTCGAATCGCGTGGACCGGTGCGCCTGTCCGAAGTGGAGGCCGCGCAGAAGGAAATTCTGGCACTGGTGCGCAAGATGGCCGAAGCCGGCACCGTGCAGTTCGGCGGCAAGGGAGACGAGTTCGTATGAAGAGGGGCTGCAGAACAGGCTGGGGGCTGGGGGCTGGGGGG
>CAZBKC010000452.1:0-3104 GCA_964492345.1 uncultured Steroidobacter sp.
GCATGTGCCGGATGCCTACAAGCGCTATCTGTCGAACGTCTTTCGCAAGCACTTTCATCTGGAAGGCACGCCCGTGCGTGTCGAATTCCGCTCGGATGAGAATCCCTTCAAAGGCAAGCGCAACACGCTCACGCCGCGGCAGGTGAAGAGCCGCAAGAGACTCATGCAGCGGGTGAAGAAGCGGTAGGGAGACGAGAGAGCCGCGAAAGACCCGCATAAAAGACTGATATGGATAGATGCTCGTCAGGGATGGCAGAGTCGTCAGCCTTCCTCGTAGACTCCGGATGCTCCGATAGCACTGTCTTTTCTTTTATGCGGTCTTTCGCGGCCTCTTCCGGGTTTCAAACATGGCCTCAGCCCGAAAAATTCTGAAGCTTGAGCAGGCGTTCGACATGCGGCGTGGCGGTACGCTGCAGGATGTGCAGATCGCCTACGAAACCTGGGGCGACCTGGCATTCTGTGCCGACAACGCCATCCTGATCTTCACCGGCCTGTCACCTTCGGCGCATGCGGCGTCCTCGACCGAAGATCCCTCGCCCGGCTGGTGGGAGGACATGATCGGACCGGGCCGGCCGATCGATACCCGCCGCTTCTTCGTCATCTGCATCAACTCGCTGGGCAGTCCCTATGGGTCGACTTCGCCGGCGTCGATCAATCCGGCGACGGGTGAGCCTTATCGTCTGACATTCCCGGTGCTCACGGTCGAGGACATTGCCCGGGCTGGGCACGAAGTCGCAGTGCATCTCGGCGTAAGGAAACTGGCCTCGGTCGTCGGCCCTTCGCTCGGCGGCATGACGGTGCTGGCGTATTGCGCGCTGTTTCCGGATGAGGCCCGCAGCGTCGTGTCGATTTCAGGGGCAGCGCGTTCCCTGCCGTTCTCCATCGCGTTGCGCTCGCTGCAGCGGGAAATCATTCGCCGCGATCCCGCCTGGTACGAGGGCAACTACGTGACCGATGCTATTCCTGTCACCGGAATGCGTCTGGCCCGCAAGCTGGGGATGATCACGTATCGATCCGCCAAGGAATGGCAGTTGCGGTTCGGTCGCGAGCGTGCGAATGCGGAGCGTAAACCCGGCGATCCCTTCGGTATCGATTTCGAAGTGGAGTCGTATCTGGAGAATCACGCGACCAAGTTCACCGGCCAGTACGATCCGAACTGCTATCTCTACGTGTCACGCGCGATGGATCTGTTCGATCTCGCCGATCATGGCGGCACGGTGGCGGATGCATTGAAGCGCTTCACTGTCGAGCGCGCGCTGATCATCGGCGTGGAAACCGATCTGCTGTTTCCCATCGAGCAGCAGCAGGAACTTGCGGATGGCCTGAAGACGGAAGGTCGCGACGTGCAGTTCGCGCGGCTGCCGTCGCTGCAGGGGCACGATGCCTTTCTCGTCGATATGGACCGGTTCAGGCCGGTGATCGATGAGTTTCTGAAGCGGCTGTGACGAGGGTGACGAAAGTCACGAAAGTCACGAAAGTCACGAAGGCAAGGGACCGTTGACCTCGTCACCCGTCACCCGTCACTCCGCTCCCTCCAGAAACAACCCCGGATCCACCATCGCGCGATTCAGCGCGACACCCCAGTGCAGGTGCGGCCCGGTGACGCGTCCCGTGGCGCCGACCTTGCCGATCACCTGGCCGGCCGTCACCTTGTCGCCGGTTTTCACGCCGAGGCTGTCGAGATGGCAGTACATCGTCACCAGGCCGTAGCCGTGATCGATGTAGAGCGTATTGCCGTTGAAGAAGAAATCGCCGGCCTCGACGACCGTGCCGTCGGCGGGCGACCGGATCGGCGTGCCGGTTGCCGCGGCGATATCCATCCCCGAATGCGGATTGCGTGGCTGGCCGTTGAAGATGCGTCGTGAGCCATAGGAGTCCGACCGTGTACCTGCGACCGGCGGCTGCAACGTCAGCGACGGCGTTCCGGTCGCGGTGAACTTCGACAGCGCGGCACTCGAGCGTTCCTGTTCCTGCGCGATGCGTTTCAGGTCATCCGGGTTGGGGTCGACCTGGCGCTGATTCTTGATGGTGAGTTTCTGGGTCCGGTACTGCTTGTCCGCGATGTCGAAGGTCACTTCGCTCCTGCCTGTGCCGGTGAAGACCTGCAGTTTCTGCGGGCCCGGCTTTGCGGCGAGCGGAACGCCGACCACGGCGATCCATTCGTTGTCGCGTCGAATCACGGCGGCCTGGTAATCGCCGTACAGGACGCGCGGCGCGCCGTCCCCGCCGGGAACCGTAACGAAGGCGATGCCGCCCGGAACGCGCGATTCGCGCGGGAGCGTGGCGGCAAATGTCGTGGACGCGGCGAGCGTCAGCATCGCGCACAGCAGTCGAAGGCCTTTCAACGTACTATTCCTCCGTTCCGGGGATCGTCTGTTCCACCCGCGCCCGGATACGCCCGGTCGCGAGTCGCGCGTGGATTTCCTGTCCCGCCGCGACGCTGCGTGCATCCGTGACGACATGTCCCTGCGCATCGCTCACGATGGCATAGCCGCGCTGCAGGGTGGCGAGCGGACTGATCGCGTCGAGCGTTCCGGCCGCCACTCGCAATTGAGCCGTCAGGTGCTGCAACCGCTTGTCGAACGCGGACGCGAGAGACGAACGAGCCATCTGCAGCCGGCCTTTCACGGCGGCGAGTCGCACGACCGGGGACGCATGGCGCAGATGGGCCGCCTGCTGCGCAACAACGGCGCGGCGATGACTCAGTTGCTGCTGCATCAGACGCGCCAGACGCTGTTCGAGTTCATCGAGTCGCTGCACACGCTGTCGCAGTTCGACGCCGGGATGGCGCTGCATCAGGCGTCGCTGCAGCCAGTCGAGCCGGTTGTGCCGTCCCGCGAGCGAGCGATTGAACGCCGCCGACAGGCGGCGCGAATGCAGCGCCAGCTGTCGCAGCCAGTCGTTGCAGTCGGGCGCCGCGAGTTCGGCGGCGCCGGAGGGTGTTGGCGCGCGTTGATCGGCAACGAAATCCGCAATCGTGAAATCGACTTCGTGACCGACACCGCTGATGAGCGGGATGCTGCAGGCAGCAATCGCGCGGGCCACGATCTCTTCGTTGAAGGCCCACAGGTCTTCGAGCGAGCCGCCGCCGCGCGCCAGGATCA
>CAZBKC010000453.1:0-3102 GCA_964492345.1 uncultured Steroidobacter sp.
GTGCTCCAGCGGGCGCTGGCGGCGCGTCCGGCGGGCTCCCCCTTCGTCTTCTCGACAGTGCCCGAAATGCCGTTCAAGGCGTGGTCGGCGGCGAAGCGCCGGGCCGACCGGGCGGTCGGCTTCTCCGACTGGTGCGTGCATGATTTCCGTCGGGGCATCATCACGTCGCTGGCCGAGCGCGGCCTTTCCGACGTCGGCACGCTCGACGCCATGCTTGGCCATGCGCCGACCTCGTCGCTCGGGTCGGTGGCGAGCGTCTATCAGAAGTCGACGCTGCTGAAGTCGCGGAAGGAGGCGGCGGCGCTCTGGGCCGACCTCCTGCTCGGCGAGGGCGAGTTCGCGGAGGAGGTGCCGGCGTCGGTGGGGGCGGAGTTGGCTCTACGCCGCAACCAGCGCCCGGCGGTGCTCGAAAGGGTGGGGCGCTCTCTTCGACGGGTCGGTGTCGGCGACTAGAAGGCTCGGCTCAGACCGAGTGCAACGATCCACTCGGTGTAGCTGAAGGCGGCGATCTCGCTCTTCGTCCGCACTGTCTCGATGTCTAGGAAGGGCAAGAAGCCGTTGGCTAGGAACCAGTCATTCTTTTCGATTCGCGCACCAACGCCGACTGTTCGTTCGTCGGGGCTCGCGGTATATAGGGGGTTGGGGTCGCGGAATATCTTAGTTGCATAGTACGCGCGGGGCGCGATGGCCAGGCCGAACCGGGTCTCCAGTGCACCGAACACCCTGAAGCCGTAGATGTCGTAGCGATCGAGATTAAGGGGCACGTCCTTGATCTCGCCAAAGACCAGCGCGCCGACGTAGGCTCGGCCGGCGAAGCTGTTCCGGAAGCCGAGCTGGGCGCGGGAGGCGTGCCCATCGAGATCGTCGAGTTGCATGTTGTCGATACGCTCGACCGAGGCGTTGCCGAATAGCGAGAGGCTTCGCCCGGTGCGGCGCTCCGCGCTCAATTCGACGCCGTAGCGGTCCTCGAAGTGCTCGCCCGCCAGGTAGCGTGCCGACACGATCGGGGCTACCGCGTAGGTGGTTCGAGGTGCGGAGAAGCGCAGGCCGACGCGTGCGCCAACGATCGTGTCGTCGTTCTCCCTCGATGCCGCGTTCGTAGTGTCGAGATAGAGTTCGGAAAAGGTGCTAACGTCGGTATCGCCGGCGAATTTGAGGCCGAGCCGGCGCCTGAACTGTACCGACCCCAATACGTTCAGGCCGAGTTCGGTAGGCCGCTTGCGTTCGAGCGTGAACGGCAGGGCCGCCCCGCCGAGGTCAAGAACAATCTCGTCGGTGTCGTAGCTCCGTTGGTCGCCGGTCTGAACAATGGCGACGCTCAGATCCCAGTCGAACCCGCGCCTGGCGTCAATCGCTTGGATAAATTCCAGTACGGTCTCGCGAACACCCGCAGGAATGTCGCCCGACAGGACGATGAAGAACTCGTTTCGTGCCCTGTCCCACTGCCGGGCTTCGAAATAAGCGTTGGCCAACTCAAGTCTGACCCGTATCAGCTTGGGGTTCGCCGCGAGAATATTCCGAAATATTACGACGGCCTCACCGAAGTTTCCGTGCTCTACGCTCGAAAGTCCTCTCTGGAATTCACGCTCTATAGCGCGCGCACTTAAAGATGTTTCTGCCGTAGCTGCTGACGCAGCATAACATAATAAATGAACTATAACTATGGCTGATACGCGCCAAAGTTGTTTGAATACACCCCATTGCGTCATCACGAGATTTTCGCAAACACTAGTAGTTCTCTCGTGGCCCTGCTGTTATCTAAAGTTGAACCGTGGATGCGCTATAGTCCACAGGAAAATCAACCTTGACACGAGTTGCGTCAAAATGCAATCTTGGCATCGAGGTAGGTAGATTCAGGCGCCCGTCGAAGCAGCAACCGCGCTGGGCCAAGAGAGAGGTTCACGCGTATAGGGGGCACGGGGATGAACCTACCTTCGCAACATGCTTGCATAACCTTGGCTTCGATAATCGCTCTGGCAGCGTGTGGCGGAGGTGGAGGAGGGGGAGGTGGAGGCGCAAACGAGTGTGTCAACTGCTTCACGACCTTCAGCGAATTACCTCTCAACGGCACGACGAACCTGAAGGGAGTCGCGGTAAGCGCCAGTTACACCGCGAACCAGCAGGACGTCGTCAGCGTCGGCGAAGTTAGCGCACCCGGCGCCGCGACGGCAAAGGTCGTGACTCGCAGCGGCGACGCTGTCGCGATTAGCGTTTCTGCGCCTGGTTCCAACGTGTCTTTCGATACCCGCAAGGGTGACGACGCCGTCAATGAATTCCCCTTGGTGGCCTACGCCAGCGCCGACGAGAGGCGGGCGGCGCTGTTTGTCAACCCCGAGGCGGTCGAATTCGAGCACCAGACGTTTGGGTCGTGGGTGACGGGCTACAACACCGGCAAGGGCACAGTGGGGGTCGGCAGCTTCGGCAAGCGGACGCCCGCCGCGTCGGTCCCGTCTAATCAGATCGCGACCTATAAGGGCGCATCGACTGGTTTTGCGGTGGACAGTACCGGTGCGCCTTACCTCACGGCTTCCTCCTTCGATATCGAGACGAATTTTGTCAACGTCCAAGTTAGGAGCGCCGACACAGTTGCCATCGATATGAATACCGGAACGGACCTGCCCGCCGACGTCCTGGACTTCACAGGAAGCGGTCCGGTTTCGGGGAGCGGCTTCACCGCGAAGGTAACAGGAGCGCTAACTGCAGGAACCGCGAACGGTCGGTTTTACGGGCCGCAGGCCCAAGAGGCCGGCGGCACATTCCGTACTTCCGGCGGTGGCAACACTTACGTTGGAGCGTTCGGTGCGAAGCGGTGACCCTTAAAGCGGCTTGAGTCGGAAGCGCAAAACCCCACGACCTCGGCGTTTCGCCGAGCACCACCTCGTGCCCGCGCTTGTCGCCGTGGCCGCTGCTGCGCTGGCGGTGGGCGCGGTGTTCATCACCGTCGACGTCTTCGACTCCGGCCCCGTGACGCTCACGCCGGACCAGTCCGCCTTCGCCGAGGCAGGCGCGACAAGGTTCGCCGAGGCCGCAGGCGGCGAGTTGGTCTTCTGCGCGGCGCGGGATCCCGAGCGGGACTCCTATGTCGCCTGCCGCGCAGCACCG
>CAZBKC010000454.1:0-3097 GCA_964492345.1 uncultured Steroidobacter sp.
CGAGGCTACCGGCGAACGAAACCAGATCAAATCCGCGAATCCGCGGCCCGGCACCAACGACGCAGAACCTCTCAACGACGCAGAACCTCTTGTCGAGCAGCGTGGTACGGGCTTCGTTGAAGCGCTTGTCGGCAGAGCGCAGAAAAATGAGGCCAAGCACCGGCTCCGAAAAATCGGCAGGCCGCAGGCCTGTGTTGGCCCAGAGTTGATCTGCTGCTGCCCAGAGGCGGGGTTTCGACGGCGGAGAGGTCTAGTGCCATGATTCCCGGATGAATATTGTGTTCTGTGAGGCCGCACAGGTCGCTGCGCCGGGGACGATGGCGTATCGAATTCTAGCTGATCATGCGTGCGTCGAGCCCTCAGCTCTTTGAAGTGAGAACTGCTGCGGAACCGCCCGCACGGAGGTTTGGATAATGCTTCGCTCTGGGAAGGTAAATGGCGAGAAAGGACATGACCACAGCGTTCCAAGCAAGACATGCGGGCCCGGCTCGCGATCTCTTGATTGCCAGGGCAAGGCTCAGCGCACCGATCACATACGGCGAGCTGTCTCAGATACTCGGGTTACCACACCATCGCAGTTCTCGCATCGTGCTAGCCGCAGTTGGGCACGACTGCAGACAACGCGGAGAACCTGTTCTGACCGCCATGGTGGTCAACCAAGGAACGGGCCGAGCCGGAGACGGCCTGGAGGCCGAGTTTGGCGTCACGGATGATGCTGCCGAGCGCGAGGCTTGCCACCGGTACTGGATCACCCGCTCTGAGGAGCCCACCCAAGACTTCGCAAGGCGCGCCGCGCGGTTCGCATCGGTCGAAGTGCGCCCTGAACAGGCTGCCTTTCGTCGTGCTGTGTTCGCGGCCTACCGAGGTCGGTGCCCGATTACCGGCTGCACAACGCCGGAGATGCTTGACGCCGCTCATCTACATGGAAGCAGTTGGCGAGAGGGCCAAAACTCTGCGGAGCACGGGATTCTGATGCGGGCCGATCTTCACCGCGCTATGGATACGCGACTGATCACGTTCGAGCGGGGCCGCGTCGTGTGTGATGAAGGCCATCAGGACCTAGGAAAGTATCACGGACTTGAAGTGCACATGCCTACGCTCGAGCCAGCATTCAATGATGCGCTATAGCGCGACCGAACTCTGGACCGCAGGGCCTCGCAAGATGATCAAAAGTATCTCGCAAATGATGCAGCGATTTTTCTCAGTGTGCTTCGCGATGTCGGTCGCTTGCTGTTCCACCGCGTATGCAGACATTGATGCACGAAATCTCTTCAGGAATGCCAATCCATCGGTCGTTGTGCTTTTCACGTTTACCGAATCCGGTGAGCCTGTCGGGCTAGGCACCGGATTTTTCGTGGGTGACGGAACCAAGATCGCGACCAACGCACACGTAATCGCCGACAGCAGGCAGGTCATTGCTCGCCTAGTGGACGGAAGCGTGCAAACGTTGTCGTCGGTTTATGCAAGCAATCCTGAGCGCGATCTCGTACTCCTGACGTCCCCTGTGCGCGGCAATCCACTCAAGCTTGCCGCTCGTCAGGTGGAGATAGGCGAAGAAGTCCTAACGATTGGCAATCCCCGCGGGTTCGAGCGAACGATCTCGGCGGGCATCGTAAGTGGGATTCGAGGCGATGCCTTTATTCAGATCACGGCGCCGATCTCGCCAGGAAATAGCGGCGGGCCGGTGCTGGACTCCGCGGGACAGGTTCTTGGCGTCGCTACACTCACCCGTACGGATGCCCAGAATCTCAACTTCGCAGTCCCGGCGAGTTATGTGTCAGAACTGCTGCGAGCTCCCGGTATTCCGATCGCACCTAAGCAAGCGATGCTCCCAAAGGCTGATTCCATTGCGGTGTCTCGATCGCCACCAGCCGCCGCGCCGGTTGCTGCGACTAGTTCTTCAGTCGAGTTGAGCGTGTCCCGGATTCGCGGCGATTGCTGCGGAAGATCAGGACTCGACCTAGTGATCAAGAATCCCACGAGCTGCATTGTTTCCGGCGTACATTTCAGGGCTAGGTTCAAAGTCGGCCCCAACAAGTCGGATCCCTTCGTCGAAGAAGCAAATGTCTTCGTGCCAGCGATCGTTCCTGCAGGGGCGAGTCAGAACCTCTTTACGCCCCTTGGCATCGTGAGTGGACACGGCAATGCAGCAGGAGATCCTCTCGACTCGCGATGGTTTGTCGTTACTGACGCCCTTCGAATCGAAGGCTGCGCGAGTGACAATCCATCGACTTCGGAGTAGGGCTGACGAAGCGGCGACCGGTGATGTTACCGGCTGGGAAGCGGATTGTTCTGAGATCGGTGCCGGGCCGCGGATTAGCGGATTCGCTTACATGAAAGTGCATTGAGCTGCACTTCGCTGCGACAGTCTTCATCACCGACGAGGCTACCGGCGAACGAAACCAGATCAAATCCGCGAATCCGCGGCCCGGCACCGAACTTAGATGGGCGCCTCACCTTTGAGTTCAAGGATGGACACGCCTATATCTTGGATTACGAGGATTATCACTGATGGCTATGCACAACCCTCCGCATCCCGGCGAATTCATTTCCGAGGTTTACCTCGAGCCCAATCGTTTGAGCGGCCGCGAACTGGCGGCCGCGCTGGGCGTGTCTGCGTCAACGCTCAATCGCATTCTGACTGGGACTAGCGCGATCAGCCCGGAAATGGCGCTCCGCCTGTCTAAAGCACTCGGCCGCTCTCCGGAGAGCTGGCTTGCCATGCAGTCCAGTCATGACCTCTGGCGGGCAAGACAACGCGTAAAATTGAGCAATGTCGGCAAGGTCAAGCTCACAGCAGCATAACAGGCGAGCGGCGTTCTCATCTTCGGCCTCCCTAGAGCAGCTTCGTCCCATTCGGCACCGTCCGTTCCGGCATCGCCAGCACGACGCGTCCCTGCTCGTCGTGAAATCCGGTGACGAGAACTTCGGAGCGAAACGGCCCGATCTGTTTCCGCCTTCGGTGCCGGGCCGCGGATTAGCGGATTCGCTTACATGAAAGTGCATTGAGCTGCACTTCGCTGCGACAGTCTTCATCACCGACGAGGCTACCGGCGAACGAAACCAGATCAAATCCGCGAATCCGCGGCCCGGCACC
>CAZBKC010000455.1:0-3095 GCA_964492345.1 uncultured Steroidobacter sp.
TCCAATCGCTCGAGCCGGCGCCAGGTGCCGTCCGTTGTTCTGACTGCCAACATCCCTCGCTCGACGACCGTACCGATGACACCGACTACAGCCCCCACGGACGCAGCGATCTGATTCAATTCAGCGAGTCGATCCGGTGGCACCGAATAGAGGTACTGCCAGTCTCCCCCGGCCGAGCTCAGTTGCAGGGGACCAAGCCCCGAGGTGGCCACAAGGTCCGCCAGCTCAGGATGCAAAGGGATTCGCCGTTCGTCGACTAGGGCCCCGACGCCGCTCGCGTCGCAAAGCGCGTGGATAGCGCCGGGCAGACCGTCGCTGATGTCAATTCCGGCGCGCGCGATACCGGCATCAGCCACCTCACGACCGAGCCGGAAGGGTGGTCGCTGGTTCACGAGCGCGCTCTCCACGACGCGGCGCGCACGGTCGCCAATCGGCAACGACTTGCCGAATACCATCATCCCAAGCAGCATCGAGCCGAGGTACCCGGTCACCACGAGCGAATCGCCCGGTTGCGCGCCCCATCTGCGTACACGCTTGTTCCTGGGCGCCGTGCCTACGACTGTGACCACAATCGCGAACTTGGGATTCTGTTTGGTGTCGCCCCCGACTATGGAGGCGCCGTAGCGCTCGGCTGCGAGTTCAGCACCTTTCATGACGCCGCGTACGAATCCGATCGTGCTGTCGGCAGGCAGGAGCAGCGCGACGGTCACAGCCCGCGGAACACCCCCCGCTACTACAACGTCGCTGACAGCATGCGAGACGCCGAGATCGCCTATGCACTCGGGCCCCGCGAGCCCAAGCTTGTACGCGACATTGATGCCCGAGCGATCGGTGTTGATCACCAGCACGTCGTCCGCATGCCTTGGCAGGTCGACGAACGCGGCGTCGTGCCCGAAGCCGTCCAGCAGGAAGTCCGCGGCATGCATGGCGCGCGTAACGTCCGCAACGACGAAGCGCTCCCCGAGCTCTCGAACTGTCTTTTCCGGGTCGATGGGCGATTCCATTGGAGATTAGAAGTGAGGCGCCGCGTTTAGATGTCCCGACTTCATGCCGATGATATGTGGCCAAGCATCTGCGCGGCATACGCGTCCGGGCTCGCAGAAGTCCGCCCCGCTGCGTCGGCCGAAGTCGGCCACGTGGATCACCGCTTCCTACTGCACGCCGGACAGTGTGAGGCCTCTAATACCGCGAGGCAAACTTGCACGCATCGAACGGCACGCTGCGGAAAGCCCGTTCGACTGTGTCGGCAGTGATGGGCCGGCTGTAAAAGTAGCCGCCGGACGCACCGTTTCCGTTCTGGAAGAAGCGCCCCTGCGGATCAACCATCAGGTATGAGGTCAGCATGTCGCGGTTGTCCTCGACCGATACGCGTGTTCCAAGGCACGCGTGGCGTGCGACGAACGCAGCGAAGTCGGCGTCGCTCACGACCAGGTCGTCGCCAAGGACAGGCAGCACGCGGAGCAGCTTCCAGCGGTCCGGGCGCAGCGCGTCGATCACCGCACGCAGGTCGTCATGCACGTTGAATGCGTTCACGACCGTGTTCACCTTGAGCGCGATCCCCGGATGCGCGGTACGCAAGGCATCGACCAGCCGAACAAGTTGCTCGAGCGACAGCGTGCTTCCCTTCCGGTCGGCTCGACCGATCGCGCGATTGCGGCTGTCAGACACTGCGTCGATGCTCAAGCCGAGCATGTCGAGCGAACGCGCAAGCTCGCCGAGCCCTCCTGCGTCGCGAGGCAAGAGGGAACCGTTCGTGATCATCGACACGCGCATGCCGAGTGCCTTCGCGTGGCGCGCGACGCGGGCGACCTGGCGCGGATAGAGCATCGGCTCTCCCCCGGCCAGACTGAGCCGAAGGTTCGACCACTGCAGTTGCCTCCGAAGCGGATTGCTGGCGTTGTCCGGGCGGAAGAACCGCCAGAGCGCATCGACGAGGCCGAGGCTCGCGACCTCGTCACGGATCACGTCGAGTCGGTTCGGCTCGCGTTCCCAGTGCGAGTAACAGTACCGGCACCTGTAGTTGCAGGCTTCCGTCACGTGCCAGTTCACGACGATTTCGTCGACGACGCGCGGAGCGGTTGTACTCCGACCGCACGTAGAGGCAGGCAGAACGAAGGAGTGCTGCATCGTGGGGTATTCGGTAGTGTTCATGACCGTACAACGCGGCCGAGCGGGGGAATTTCAACCGGGCGCGATGCTGCGCCGCCTCAGAATGACGTCAATGGCTAACTCCATCTGGAACGACTGGGTCGGCGCTGGTGACGCCAGTTTCGTCGGCAACGGGTCGGGCCGCGCGGTCCGTCTCCTTCGCCGCGTACGCCAGGAGGACAGGAATCGCCGACCTCGGCATCGTCGCTACGGCCAGCCCCAGTTCGGTGGTGTCGAACGCTTTAGAGAAACTGATCTCCGACAGGGACGGCGCCCGCCTAGAGGTGGCGCCGGACGAAGCCGCTCAGCTTGCTAACGACGGCCTCCAAGTTGGCGTGCATGGTCTTGATGCTGGAGACTGGCTTCGCGCCATCACTGTTGAGGATGTTGCCTTCGGGCCGAAATGTCCTCCAGGCGGATATGCGGGGCTCAGGCGGCAGACGTTGTGCGTTTCGGCCGGCGCGCACCTCGATGCGAATGCCCTCGATCGTGAAGCTTTCACCGTCCCTCACGTGGAACGTATGGTGGCCGCGCAGATTGCGCACGACGACCCTTCCACAAACGATGGAAACTTCGGCGAACACGCATGGAGCCTCGTCGCCATTGCCACGCACATACACGCGGCAGTGCGCAGTGTTGCCGAACCGGATCGGCTGCTCTCCGAGCAGCACGAGCGAGGTCTCACCCTTGCCCCAGTGGATGAGAAGCGACGCAGAGGAGATGGCCCGCAACCCCTCCGACACCGACAAAGCGATGCCGAGCATTGCCCCCTTGAGCGCGTCCGCCAGAGCCACTCCCATCGCGCTTCCGAAAAGCGCCCCAAGCGCCAAGCCGAGGATCGCACCACTCGCGCCACCGATCGTTCCCGCCAGCATCGCGTGCCGGCGCGGCAGGTTCGGCAGCACCTGTGCGAGCAGGGCGGCTATCACCAGCCCTTCGGCCGCCCA
>CAZBKC010000456.1:0-1225 GCA_964492345.1 uncultured Steroidobacter sp.
GTTGGTGACGATCTTGATGCCGGCCGGCTCGGCGCTCTTCTGCAGCGCGTCATAGACGAGGTCGCCCCAGGAGTCGGAGAAGCCGATGTAGGCCACCGTCTTGACGCCAGAGCGCTTCATGCTCTCGACGACCGCGCTCACCATCAGCGGCACCGGCTGGGCGACGGTCACCGTCCAGGCGCCATCCTCACCCGCGAGCGTCAGCGGCGTGATGCCGATCATCGGCGTCTTGCTCTCGCGCGCAACGGCGGCGATCGCCATCGAGCCCGGCACGCCCGAGGTGCCGATCAGCACGTCGACCTTCTCCTCGTCGATGAGCTTGCGCGCATTGCGTGCCGCGGTCGACGGATCCGACGCATCGTCGAGCTGGATCAACTGGATCTTGCGTCCCCCCACCTCGGGCTTGAACGCCACCGCCGCCTGAATGCCCTTGGCATACGGAATTCCGATCGACGAGCCGGGGCCCGAGAGCGAGGTGACGAAGCCGACCTTCAGGTCTGCAGACAAGGCCGTCGACGCCAGGCCGGCGGCCAGCGTCACTGCGACCAACGAACGAAGCATGGTGCTCATGGTGTTTCCTGGTTCAAGGGTGAAGGACGCGAACCGGCTCAAGGGAACAGCTGGATCGCGGGAAAGGCCGCCTCGGCGTTGAGGAGGTCGACACGCTTGAGCAGGATGCGAGGTGCGCTCCCGACCTGCTGCAAGGTATGGTGGTAGACGCCGCTGAGCACCAACTGCTGCTCGGCGCGCGCTTCGAAGTAGATGAACGGCGTGCTCAGTTCATAGAGCCCGGCGTCGTCGTCCCGGCGCTCGACGAAGGGCTGCTGCAGCACATGCTGGGCGTGGCTCGGCGGATGCTGCGAATGCGCGCGCGGGTCCTTGAGCCGATCGACCCGCAGCGACAGCAGCAACCGATCCTCGTAGGCGATCGAGTTGTGCGAGCGAGGGTCGGTCTGCCCGGCACCCTGCAAGGGGACCCAGTAGTGCCCTTCTTCGGCGAAGAGCGCCACCCACTCGTCGTATCGCTTCAGGTCCAGCAGCCGGGCCTCGGCGTAGACGAAGTCGATCAGCTCGCGGTCGGTGATGTTGTTCATGATCACGCCTCCATCCCAAGCGTCATGAACTTCGACCACGCGCGGAACTGGTTGCGCATCAGCAGTTCGTTGGTGCCGTTCGTGGTGATCGTTTCCTGCTCCAGCTCTGCCGCGTCGAAGTCGCGATGCAG
>CAZBKC010000456.1:1235-2851 GCA_964492345.1 uncultured Steroidobacter sp.
CCACTCGTTGCCGGGTGCGCGCAGGCCTTGCTGCATGCTCTCGAACAGGTGCACGTCGTCGTGCGCCACCACCGACATCGGCGAAAACGCGAGGCGGTTGTAGCTCTGCGTGCGCTCGAACAGCAGCTCGGGCGCACCGACGACCCGCAGGCTCCAAGCTTCGACCAGCGTCCGGTCCGCCGCAAGCGGGCGAATGACGCGAAACGCCTGTGGCGACCCCTTAACGGCCAAGCTCGGGAATAGGACGGAGTTCTGCGGCGAGCGCTCGAGGATCTCGCGCGCGCGGTCCTCGCCATGCGCCTGCTTCATCGCCGCTTCGTAGTCGGGCGGCACGGAATAGCCGGAATGGATGCTGAAGTTCACGCCGAGCAGACTGTGCCCGCTGGCGAAGACCCGCCCGCCCATGCGATCGAAGAAGTCGTAGCTGGAGCCGAAGGGCAGGATCTGCTCCATCGCCATCGGCTTGGGCTCTTCCGGCGCTCGATCCTTCCACAGCGATTGCGCGGCCCGCACCGCGGACTCGTGGGTCGACACCGGGTGCACGGTGTCGTTGATGTTCTCGAAGTACATCTTCCAGTTGCAGCGGATGACGTTGCGCATCGCCCCGCCCTCGATCAGCAACTGGCCAGTGGGCGAACGGTCGACCATGTTGTCGATGGCCTGCAGCGCCTCGCCGAAGTACTCCTGGAAACCGGGGCCGTGGTCGCTGAACTTGACGAACACGAAGTCCCGGTAGACGACGACGTGGCGCATCGCCTGCAGACCTTTGCCGGACTCGCACTCGTGCAGCCGGGTTCCTTCGTAGCCCTTCTTGAGGGGGATGGCGAGCGGCGATCCGTCGATCTTGAACGTCCACGCGTGGTACGGGCAGCGAAAGAACTTGCCCGTGCTTCCGCACGTGTCGGTGACGAGTTGGGTGCCCTTGTGCGCGCAGCGGTTGTACAGAACACGGATGCCGCCGTCGGCCTGCCGCACCATCATCACCGGACGGCCCGCAAGGTCGATCGCGTAGTAGTCGCCGCTCTTCGGAACCTGGCTCGCGTGCCCGAGGTAGTTCCAGGTGTTGGCAAAGAAGTGCTCCTGCTCGAGGGCGAAGAGCTCCTCGCTCAGGTAGACGTCCCGGTGGACTCGGTCCTGTTCGACAAGGGCGCGTATCGAGTCGCGCTGACCACGGTATGGGTTCATCTGTGGGTACCTCCGGGCATGTGAGTCAGTTCAGAGGCCAGCTTGCACTGGCCCCATTTCGGGCAAGCCGAGCACGCCGTGCGTGCCGGGTAGTTCCTGGGTCGTCGCGATCGCGTCTTTCGGCACAGAGCGGGACTCCGCGGTGGCGGCAGCGATGCAGCTAGATGTCTTCACGGATGCGTTCTCGCGTTGATGGATCAGCGCGTGAGACTGCCCACGCTGGTGCCGCCGCAGACGTACAGCACCTGCCCGGTGCCGAAGTCTGCTGCGAGCATTGGATTCCTTTCGGGTTGGCCGATGGAGCCCCGGCCGACTGGGCGAGTCGAAGCTAGCACTCCACCCCGGTCGTCCAGCCGGTTCGCGGTCCCACCGGCGCTGCAGTAGATTTCGTCCGCTCCCATCCGGGGGCCTGACCAAAGGAGATCAGCATG
>CAZBKC010000456.1:2861-3086 GCA_964492345.1 uncultured Steroidobacter sp.
GCCGCAGACGTACAGCACCTGTCCGGTGACGAAGCCGTTGGCCGGGTCGGCGAAGAACGCGACCGCGCGTGCCACATCGGCCCCTTCACCGAGCCGGCGCACCGGCACCGAAGCGGCGAGCTGGCGCTCCTTGTCGCTGCCGGCTTGCACGACTTCGTAGAACATATCGGTGCGTATCGGCCCCGGCGCGACCACGTTGACCGTGATGCCATCAGCACCGAGTTC
>CAZBKC010000457.1:0-3081 GCA_964492345.1 uncultured Steroidobacter sp.
CGCATAGGTCCATGTCTGCAGCCAGTGCCCGTTCGTCGCGAGCCATTCGATGACCGCGGTGACGGCCACACCAACGCCGATGAACAGGGCCAGTTGCAGGGTGGATGGGGCCATCACCCAGTTGCGGTCCCTCGTGCCGAGCACGACCGTGCCGTGGGCGATCAGCGTAATGACCATGTCGCCGAGCGTGGCCTGCGTGCAGCCTTAAACCACCTCGACATGCCTGGAGTCCGCCATGCCCGTGAACAGCGGCGCCTGAAGGATCTCCCAAGGAAAGTTGAGCAACAACGCGAACACGGCGAGATTGAACTCGGGCGATCCCGTGACCGACTTCATTGCCGAGAAGATGCGGCGCCGAACGCTGTTCATCGTCCGCTGGCCCTGCCCACGGCGAGGTATCCAGTGCCGAGGTGATGGCGCCCGACGACACGCAAGTCAGGGCACCATGCCAGCAGGGGTGCCCAAGGTCTGCGCAGTCCATGCCAGGTGGTCAGGTAGTTCCGCGCACCCCAGAGCACCCAGGCGTTGGCCGGCGCGCCCCACCACGGCGCCAGGCACAGCCCCGCGACCGCGACGCGGGCACCAGGACGCACCTGCTCGAACAGGTTGGCCAGCGCTGTCGGACTCTGCAGCACGTCGTGCGTATAGCAGAACAGCACCGCATCGGCCCGGTGCGCCGACTGGAAGCTCTCGACCGGATCGTGCAGCACCGTCACCTGGGCACTGCCCGTCGCGGCGTCGCGGGCCAGCGCCGCCATTTCGAGGGACTGCTCGATGCCCACGGCCCGCCCGCGCGGCCCGACATGCCGCGCCAGGATACCCAGGGTCGCACCGGCACCACAAGCAACGTCGAACACGGTTTCACCGGGCCGCAGTTCGAGCAGGTCGATGGCACGCTGTCGCACATCGCGTATGCGCGTTGTGGTGTCCTCGTAATGCTGGGCGAGGCGCGCATAGCGCGCCAGCGCGGTCTCGCGGTCGGGCTGCGGACGCAAGTTGTCGAGCAGCGCCAGCCGCACCCCTGAGCCCAGCCAGCGAGGGCTGCTCATCGGCGTCCCATCATGGCGTGGCACGAATCCATCATGCCTTTCATCTCGACCTTGCCGTGCATGCCGTCGTGGTCCATGCCGGGCATCGAGTCGCCCATGGCCGAGCCGTCGCGGCCAGCTTCGGCTGCAGCACCGACCACCTGGGCCGAGCCCAGCGTCAGGCCGTCGGACGACGCCGTGAAGGTGAACGCGATCGACTGTCCCGGCCTAAGGGGTTGAGTCAGTGACGCCGGCAGGCGGAACTGCATCGTCATCGCGGGCATGTTCAAGCTCGGGATCGCCTGGTGGTCGATGGTCGCGCTGCGGGCGGCCGCATCGACGCTCCTGACGGTACCGACCGCCAGATGGGTGATCGGCGAGACCGCCTTCACCGACGGCAAGGTCGCGTCAGCCGGGTTCTGCGCCCACACCGTGCCACCGAACGCGGCTGACAGCAGAAGCGCATGGATGAATTGATTGTTCATGATGTTTCCTTTCAACGTTGAGGGGGCGACGGCCGGCATGCCGCGCGGCATGCCACGCCGACCCGGCTTACTTCACGGCGGTGATGACGTAGTCCCTGTCTTCTTGCGTGAACTCGAACTTGACCTTCTTGCCGTCGGTGAGCTTGTCCATCAGCATCTTGTCCTTGACCTTGAAGCCCATCGTCATCGAGGGCCAGTTCAGCGACTTGACCGGTTCGTGCGCGAGGGTCACGACGCCGGCCTTGGCGTCGACCTTCTTGACCGTGCCCATGGCCTTGTGCGCCATCGGCGCGCCGGCGGTCGGCTTCTTGGCCATGTCCATGCCCTTCATGTCGTCCATCTTCGACTGCGCCAGGGCCGCCGCGGCGGGCACGAGCAGCGCCAGGATCAGCGAAGGGAGTACAACTTTTTTCATGTCGATTTCCTTTGAGGAGAGTTGGGTGAGCGCAACCGGCGCTCTATCGGTAGGACTGATATGCACTGGCGCTGCCATCGCGCAACACCAGCAGAACGTCGAACGGGTCGCGCTTCCCGCGGAAGGCCGGCCCGTCCATTCCCGGCGAACCTCGTGGCATGCCGGGCACGGCAAGCCCGATGGCGTCGGGTCTTTCCTTCAGCAGACGCAGCACCTCGCGCGCCGGCACATGGCCCTCAAGGGCGTAACCCGCCACCTGCCCCGTGTGGCAGGCGCCGTACTTGACCGGCAGGCCCAGACGGGCGCGCGCGTCGGTGTTGCCGGTGTCGTGGGTCTTCACCTGGAAGCCGCTGGCCTCGAGGTGCTTGACCCAGTCCTTGCAGCAGCCACAGTTGCGCGACTTCCACACTTCGACGAGCGGCGGTGCCGCCCTGGCCAGCAGCGGGCTGCCGACCAGGGCGAACGCCATCGCTGCGTTCAAGCGACGACGGCACGGGTTCACTGAACAACTCCCTTGGCCGCGGCCTCCTTGCAGGCCTTCTGCTCGGCCTCGAAACCGGCCCTGCGCTTCTCGTTGAGGTACGACGTGGTCTGCGCACGCGGACCGTGGTCGAGCGGCAGCACGAGCCGCATCGCGGCGCACTTCGCTTCGGGGCTTGTCTTTTCCACCTGGGCAAGCTGCTCGCGCTTGTTCTTGCGCGCCAGCTCGATGGCAAGCCAGTCAGGGCCGGCGAAGGCGGGCAGCATGGCGCTCAATGCAACGGCGCCAATGAGCGTGTGGAGTAGCTTCTTCATGATGGA
Source organism: uncultured Steroidobacter sp. (assembly GCA_964492345.1). GTDB lineage: Bacteria > Pseudomonadota > Gammaproteobacteria > Steroidobacterales > Steroidobacteraceae > Steroidobacter. The sequence continues at coordinate 2,730 of CAZBKC010000457.1, forward strand.
CTCCGGTAGTGGATGGACTTCGAGACTCGAATGCACGCGCATCCTGTGCGACTGCCATCGGTCAATCCAGCCACTTGCAGTACGCGATGCGTACAGGCAATCGCGGCGGCCAGCCTCCGGTGTCCGCGGCACGGGTCGCGTCCGGCAGGGCCAGGCCGTGCCATCGCCACGCCGGCTCGCCGCTTTGCCCGGGCTCCGCGCTGCCCCCTTGGACAACCGGCGCGGGAGCGACATAACACCCGGCACAGGGCATGCAGTCCAGCATCTGCGGCATTGCAGAGGTTGGCGTTGCCGACCGCGCCGTCGGCCGCGCTTCGGCCTTCGGCACCATCGACGCCCGCGTCTCGCCGGA
>CAZBKC010000458.1:0-3071 GCA_964492345.1 uncultured Steroidobacter sp.
GGGAATGACGAAAGAGGAGTGCGGCTTGACTTAGTGCCATTCGTCACAGAGATCACACCAGGAGAAAACTTCTTTCCCCGTGATCCCCGCGTACCCCGTGGAGATCCTCTTGTCTTTGTCTCTTCCGAAACTCTGTGTTCTCTGTGCCTCTGTGTGAAATCTCCTTCTTGTGATCAGCCGCTGGCCACCGTGGCATCGGACGGAGCCTGCAGGTCGCGCACCAGTTCCTGCGCGTAGGTCGGCAAGTCCTTCAGCCGGCGCACGCAGATCGTGAGGCGGCGGATGGCCCAGTCGTCGGTGAGTTCGATGCGACGCAGTTTCATGTGAGCGTTGCGTTCGACCGTGGTCTGCGGCACGACGCCGATGCCGACACTGCAGTCGACCAGGCGGCATACCGCATCGAAGCTGCGCAACTGGACGCGCAGCTTCAGGCGGCGGCCGGTGCGGTCGGCCTTGTCGGACAGGAATCGCTGCAGGGAACTCGCACGGTCGAGGCCGACGAAGTCGAAGTCCAGGGTATCGGCGAACGCGATGCTTTTCTCCCTGGCCAGCGGATGTGATTGCGGCGTCACCAGGACGAAGCGGTCGATCCGGAAGGGGAAGACCTCGAGTCCGGTCACGTCTTCCGTGCCCGCCACGATGCCGATGTCCGCCTTGCCGTCCGCGACGGCGGCCACGATCTCGTCGCTCAATCGTTCTTCCAGATCGATGTTCACCTGCGGATGCGAGGCGAGGAAATTGCTGAGCGGCTCCGGCAGGAATTCCGTGAGTGCGTTGGTATTCGACTGCAACCGGATGTGACCCTTGAGTCCACCGGCATACTCGCCCAGATCGCCACGCATTCTTTCCGCCTGCTGCAGCAGCACGCGCGCGTGATACACCAGCGTGCGACCGGCCGGTGTCGGATGCACGCCCTGGCGCTCGCGGTTGAGCAACGGCGTACCCAGCTCCAGCTCCATGTTGCGGATACGAGTGCTGGCCGCGGCCACGGCCAGATGCATGCGGTCGGCGCCGGCGGTGATGCTGCCGGCCTCGACGACATGGAGAAACAGCTTCAGGTCGGTCAGGTCAAAACGCATTGCGGCGCAACGTACGCGAATTTGTCTGCGACGGGTAGGGGTTCGGCTCAATGCATGTCTCGCCGCCGCTCGATCCTGGGAGATTCCCTGACCGCCGCGACCTCGGTGTTTGAGCGCGCTTGCGCGCGTCTCAAGCAATGAAAATCGATAAAATGTTTGGAGCCGACCGCAATACGCGGCTCAAACATGGCGGTTGGCGGGAGGATCGACAATGCAAATTGGAATGTATGTTGCTGTATCAAACCTTGAAAGGGCAAAGGAGTTTTATTCCACGCTTTTCGGTACTACCCCATACGTCGAAAACAAGAATTTTGTCGGCTTCAGAGTTGGAGGCGGTACGTTTGGGCTAATGAGAGCGGACGCATACGCATATCCAATGGACACGCGGCAACAACGCCATTCCGAACATCACCGTCGAGAACATCGAACAAGCTTATGCCCATGTCAAATCCATCGGACCATCTAAAATTCGCAACTGCGGGTTCATGGAGGTTGGCGTGGTTCGCTGTTTCAGAAAAGAGCTGCCCAACAAGGCCACGAGCGGCCGAACTCATTCGGCTCGCCGCTGACAGGCATCACAGTGCCCATCGATCGATGTTCATGAGGACCAGATCTTCTCGAAGGCCAGCCCCGTCAGACCCTCACGCTCGCAACCCGGCACGAGCAGCGCCGACAACGGGTATTTCGCGGAAGTGAATGTGAAGATCTCTTCGCCCGCTGTTTCCGGTAGTTTGAACAGGTTTCCGCCAAAGCGCTGAGGATGGAACGCATAGCGCTTGATCGCGACGACGTCATCGTCGGCATTTCGTACGACTTCACTGCGCTTGTAGTCGAGTGCATTGACGACATGAATGTTCGCAGCGAAACAGCGCTCTTCCCCGAGCGTTGCATCCAGAATCTCAGCCGATTCGAATACTGCGGAGTTCACGAGATCTACAGCGTCGTCCCCATAGTTGAATCTGACAACAAGTCCGGCTTTCAGTAACTGGCTGAACGTGGCGGCAGGTCTCTCCGGGCAGTCTGCGACGAGTTCGATGGGATCCGATTCCGAGTCCCCTAGACTTGCCTGCATGGGTAGTCCACAAAAAGGTTTGGGATAGGTTTCGTAGAACTTCACCGGATTTGCCAGGTTGAGCTGCTGAAACCCTGGGACAAAAATGAGCCTATACACGACGTACATGGGCTTACGGTCCCAGCTGAACCGGCGCGAACTTCAACCCGGTGCACGAATGTGTTTGATACAAGCGATAGAAGTCGGGTATTTCTCCATTGGCGCTGTGCAGTGCAAAGGTAGCGGAAGTACCCCGTTCGACGCGGAACAACATGAGCGACGTGAGTCCCTCCGTCGGACCGGTGAGGTACTGTCGTGCTCCCTCATGATGGTAGGCCAAGCCGGGAATCCGATGCCGGATATGCATACCCCAGTAACGATTTCGCTCGTTCTCTATCTCCAGCGGTAAAAACTGGATCTGGTCCGCCAACTTCAAGTCCAAGGTGCTTTTCACAGCGTCGTCACAACACAGCAGGAACACTCCTACCGACGTGAAATTCGCCCTTGGTAGCAGTGGGTTCAGCCAGTACGCAGGCAATGGCTCCCACTGTCGCAGATCGCCGCTCGGCAGATCCGTGCTGAGATCGCGAGCATCAAAGACTTCAGGATCAACAGAAAGCTGTCGATACGTATCCGCTGTATCGATCTTGTAGATCTGCATATCTTTCAAGCCTCCAACGCGGATAAGGATCCGCGAAATCGTTTCCACCATTTCAATGCATCAGTTTCCCCGTGCGGAGTTTTCCCGGTCTCCCGGCCTGATACCGAATCGTAATCTCCAGCTCTGCATTCGTCACAACCTGACAATGCTGACCGCGGACGAAGACTTCACTCATGTGGCAAAGCACGCGACGCTGAAGCTCTGGATGGGCTGAGCGACGGTTGGACACCCGCGTGTTGCCTCACGTAATTTTGTTACCGGATGCCTCATCAACGATGTT
>CAZBKC010000459.1:0-3064 GCA_964492345.1 uncultured Steroidobacter sp.
TTCAGCAAGCAGGAAATTCTCGCGCTGTACATGAACAAGATGTTCCTCGGACAACGCGCCTACGGCGTGGGCGCAGCCTCCGAGGTGTATTTCGGCAAGACCGTCGACCAGCTGACGCTGCCGGAAATCGCGTTGATCGCGGGCACCTTCCGGCTGCCATCGCGCGACAACCCGGTCGCGAGTCCTGAACTCGCGAAACATCGCCGCAGCTATGTGCTGCGGCGGATGCGCGAAACGAATTTCATCACTGCCGAAGAGCAGCAGGCGGCCGACGCGTCGCCGGTGGAATCGCGGCTGCATGGTCCCGCGGTGGAGGTCGAAGCGCCGTACATCGCGGAGATGGTGCGTGCGGATCTCTACAACCGTCTCGGCACCGATGCGTACACCGCCGGCTACGAAGCCGTCACGACAGTCGACAGCCGGTTGCAATCGGCAGCCGTGCGTGCGGTGCGCGCCGCGCTCGTCGAATACGATTCGCGGCACGGTTATCGCGGGCCGGTGGGACGTGCCGTCGTGCCGGCGCAATCGTCCGAATCGGACTGGTCGAGGCTGCTCGATGAGTATCCCGTGCGTGGCGGACTGGAGCCGGCGCTCATTCGTGCCGTCGAGGATCGCAGCGCAGTGGCGTGGTCGAAAGTTCACGGACGCATCAATCTGCCATGGACGGGACTGAGCTGGGCACGCGCGCCGCGTGTTGACGGCAGCGTGGGACCGCCGCTGCAACGCGCGACGGACATCCTCTCGGTGGGGGACATCGTCTACGTCGCTCAGGAACGCTCGGGAAACTGGCGGATGGTGCAGATACCCGAAGCCCAGGGCGCATTCGTCGCAATGGATCCGCAGGACGGCGCGATCACGGCGCTGGTCGGGGGCTTCGATTACTTCTCCAGCAATTTCAACCGTGCGGTTCAGGCGAAACGTCAGCCAGGGTCGGCGTTCAAGCCTTTCCTGTACTCGGCCGCGCTCGATCGTGGCTTCACGCCGGCCAGCGTCATCAACGATGCACCGCTGGTGATCGAAGACGCGTCGCTCGAAACCGCCTGGCGTCCGCAGAACAGCTCACGCGAGTTCCGTGGCCCGATGCGGCTGCGTGAAGCGCTCGTGCGTTCGCGCAACCTGGTGTCGATCCGCGTCATGCACACCCTCGGACCGGCCTATACGACGAAGTACATCGAACGTTTCGGATTTCCGGAACAGAGCCTGCCTCACAACCTGACGCTCGCACTCGGGACGGCGCAGGTGTCCCCGGTGGAGATGGCAAGTGCGTATTCCGTCTTCGCCAATGGCGGTTACCGGGTGGGTTCCTACTACATTGATCGCATCATCGGTCCTGAAGGCAATACCGTCTACGAGTCGCAACCCCGCATTGTCTGTCGTGAATGTGTCGAACAGGCTGTCGATGCGACAACCGAAGTCATCAACGTGCCCGAAGGTGCGCCGGCTCCGCCGACCGTCGACGAACGCAGTTGGGGCGGTCTCAGCTATCTGCCTGAGAAAGTGATCGCGCCGGTCTCGATTTCACCGCAGAACGACTATCTGATGGTGGACATGATGGCCGACGTCATCCGACGCGGCACGGCGACACGCGCCATGCAGCTGAAACGCGACGATCTCGCGGGCAAGACGGGCACGACCAACGATCGTCGCGACGCATGGTTCTGCGGCTTCACGCCGTCGCTCGTCGGTACGGCGTGGGTGGGCTTCGATCAGGAACGCTCGCTCGGTCCGGGCGAGGAAGGTGGCCGGACAGCACTGCCGATGTGGATCTATTTCATGCATGAGGCGTTGCAGGGAGTGCCGCAGCAGCGGCGCGTGCCGCCCCCGGGGCTCGTCACGATGCGTGTCTCGGCCGACACAGGCCTTGCAGCGCGGCCCGGTGAACCGGATGCAATCTTCGAGACGTTCATGGCGGGGCATCTGCCCGCCCAGTCTGAGGGCGGTGACGGAATGTCGGCCGGGACAGACGCGGGCGAACAAAGTAGTGACGATCCGATCTTCTGACAGGTACTCTCGCTTCTGAGCAGCCATCGCGGCTGCGAACAAGAAGATTCCTGCCGCCGGACCCTAAGGAGGCGACATGAGCAAACGAATGAACCCGCGCGCCGAGCAGTTGCGAATGGCACTGGCTCAGGAGGCGGCCCGCATCATGTCGGAACAGGGTATCGACGATTACCGCCTGGCCAAGCGCAAGGCGGCAGAACGTCTTGGCGCCACGGACATAGCCGTGCTGCCGAAGAACACCGAGATCGAAGCCGCGCTGGCCGCACACCACCGCCTGTTCGAGGGTGACAGGCATTCTTCGGTGCTGGAATCCGCGCGGCGCACGGCTCTGCAGGCGATGCGTCTGCTGCAGAAATTCCAGCCGCGGCTGGTCGGGCCGGTGTTGAGCGGCACAGCCTCGGCGCACTCGGAAGTGAATCTGCACCTGTTTGCCGACGGCGCCGAGAGCGTGGTGCTGCATCTCATGGAACAGGGCATTCCGCATGAGATTGCCGAGCGGCGCCTGCGTTACGAGCCCGACAGGCTTGTCAGCTATCCGGTGGTGGGTTTCGTTGCCGGCAATCGCGAGATCGATGCCGTGGTATTTCCGATCGACGGGATTCGCCAGGCTCCGTCGAGCCCCGTGGATGGCAAACCGATGCGACGGGCGGACAGTGGCGAGCTGCAGGCGCTGCTGGCAAACCAGTCTCAGGAACGCGCAGGCTGGCTGTCCTGAAAAAGTTTCACACAGAGATCCCAGAGAGGAAAGATTCAGATTCCTTGGTCTGATCCGACTCTGTGATCTTCGTGCTCTCTGTGTGAAATCTTCCTCCGAAACTGCTCAGCGCTTGCTCATCTCGACATAGTCGCGACGCACGGAACCGGTGTAGAGCTGGCGCGGGCGACTGATCTTCATCGCCGGGTCCGCAATCATTTCCTGCCAGTGCGCTACCCAGCCGACGGTGCGCGCGATCGCGAACATCACGGTGAACATCGACTGCGGGATGCCGATCGCGCTGTAGATGATGCCCGAGTAGAAGTCCACGTTCGGGTACAGCTTGCGCTCGACGAAGTATTCGTCCTT
>CAZBKC010000460.1:0-3058 GCA_964492345.1 uncultured Steroidobacter sp.
CACGAGCCGCGACGATAACGAGGAAGTGGACGAATGGAAGTACATCGGCTTCGCATTCTTTTTCTGACGCTGGCGCTGTCGAGCGTTCTCCCCGGATGCGCGTGGCTGGGCCGCGATGGCGACGCCGCGCCCGAAACCGTCGCTGCGCCTGAGGTATTGCAGGGCGAATCGAATGAGCAGCCCATCATCAATCCGCAGGTGGAGCGGCGCGAGATCGAGCGTGCGAGCATCGACACCGAGGATTTCGAAGTCGGCATCTACGGCGGCATTCTCAGCATCGAGGACTTCGAAAGTAACCCGGTGTACGGAGTGCGCTTCGCGTATCACCTGACCGAGGACTTCTTCCTCGAAGCCACCGTCGGCCAGTCGCGTGCGGGCCGCACGAGCTACGAGACATTGTCGGGCTCCGCGGAGCTGCTGACCGACGATGAACGCGATTACACCTACTACGCACTGTCGGCAGGATGGAACGCTTTGCCAGGCGAAGTTTTCATCGGCAAGAATCGCGCATACAACACGGCGTTCTACCTGATCGCCGGTATCGGCAGCACGCGCTTTGCAGGCGATGACCTGTTCACCGTCAGCGGCGGTTTCGGCTACAGAATCCTGCCGACCGACTGGATGGCCGTGCATTTCGATGTGCGTGACCACATCTACGACACGGACCTGCTCGGTGAAAAAAAGATCGTCAATAATCTGGAAGCACATCTCGGTTTGTCGATCTTCTTCTAAGAGAGGATGAACAGGTGCGCTGCGCGCCCCTGTATGCCCGCTGGAAGGCGGGCGTGAGAAGCTGAAGGGCCGCACGCCTGGATCGAGGCAAGCTTCCGGAGGTTCGACAGATGCAATTGAAAACCTTGATGTGGCTTCGCGCAGCAGGCATTGCCGTCATTGTGAGCGTGTGCTCATTGGCCAGCGCCAGCTCGGCGCTGGCGCCGTCGTTCACCCTGCCGTCGCGAAGCGGCGACATGGTGTCGCTCGACAAGCTGAAGGGCCAGGTCGTGATGCTCAATTTCTGGGCGAGCTGGTGCGGACCGTGCCGCCAGGAAATGCCGCTGCTCGACCAGATGCATAAGCGCTACAGTTCGCTCGGCTTCACCATGCTGGGCGTGAACGTCGAAGCGAACACGGCCGATGCGGAGAAGTGGCTGGCGCAGACGCCGGTGACCTTCCCTGTCCTGTTCGACAAGGAGAACAAGGTCAGCAAGCTGTACGACGTGAATGCGATGCCGAGCACCGTATTCATCGATCGCAAGGGCAACGTGCGTTACCTGCATCGCGGCTACAAGCCGGGCGATGAGAGCGAGTACCTGAATCAGATTCGGGCGCTTCTTAAGGAGTAAGCATGAACAGGTTGACGGTTGACGGTTGGCGGTTGACGGCCAGAGGCACGCCTTTGTCTTCGTCTGACGGTCAACGGTCAACGGTCAACGGTCAACGCGCGCGCGACTTGAGGCACGCACTCGCGCTCGCATCGCTGCTCGCGCTCTCTGCCTGCGGCAACATCGAGCCGTGGGTAAAGCCGTACGAACGCCAGAATCTCGCCGATCCGGTGATGTCGTTCGACCTGAATCCGATCTCGTCGTCGTACATGGACCACGTTTACGAAGCGCGCGAAGGCGCACGCGGCGCGCTGGGCGGTGCGGGCGGCGGATGCGGATGCAACTGATCGAACGCGCAGCGTTCGATCGGCAAACTGGTCTACTGGCTAACTGGTCTCTGGCAAGAAATGAAGAGAATCGCTGACGCGTCGCGGATCGCCCTCTGGCCAGTGACCAGAGACCAGTCGGCCCCTGCCGCTGGTGGCCGCCTGCAGTCGCTTGTCCTGGCGGTACTCGTCATTGCCGGATTGCTGTTTTCTCTGGCCGCTTCCGCGGGCGTCCTCCCCGAAGATCGGGCCGACGTGCTCTATCACCGTTACGACGGCGGCGGCGTGACCATTCACGGTCCCTCGGTGCTGGTCCGAAAGACCATGGCGGAGAAGTACTCGGTCAGCGGCAACTACTACATGGACATGGTGACCAGCGCGTCGATCGACGTCGAGATCAGCGGCGCGAGCGAATACAAGGAAGAGCGCAACCAGTACAGCCTCGGCTTCGACTACCTGCGCGGCAAGACGACTTACAGCCTGAGCTACACCGACAGCGACGAGAACGACTACCAGGCGAGCACGACCAGCTTCAACATCAGCCAGGATCTGTTCGGCGACCTGACCACGATCAACATGGGATTCTCCAAGGGAGACGACACCGTTCGGCGCACCATCAGCGATCCCGACGATCCCAGCGTTCCTCCGCGCCGTATCGTCGATCCGAACTTCGAGGAAGACATCGACCGCTGGAGCTATCGCGTCGGCGTCTCGCAGATCCTGACGCGCAGCATGATCCTGGCGCTCAACCTGGAAGTCATCACGGACGAAGGCTATCTCAACAATCCCTATCGCTCGTTCCGCTACGTCGATCCGGAAAACGATCTGCGATTCAGGCTGGCGACCGAAATCTATCCGCACACGCGCACCAGCAACGCCGCCGCGCTCAATGCACGGTACTTCCTGCCATGGCGCGCCGCCGCGTTCGGCGGCTACCGTTACTTCACCGACACGTGGGGCATCGATGCCAGTACCTTCGAACTCGGCTACGCGCATCCGCTGAAAGGCACCGCCTGGACGTTCGAAGCCAGCGTCCGGCACTACAGCCAGGGCAACGCGGATTTCTATGCAGATCTCTTCGATCGCGTGGATCAGCAGAACTTCATGGGGCGCGACAAGGAACTGTCGACGTTCGTGAGCAATACCTTCCATCTCGCGGCGACGTACGAATTCGCCCGCGGCGGCTGGAAGTTCATCAAGAAAGGCACGCTGAATCTTTCCTACGATCGCATGCAGTTCGACTACGACGACTATCGCGACGCGCGTTATGCGCTGTTGCCGACCGACGATCCGAATTTCCGCGCGGCCGGCACCGAGCCGCTCTATTCGTTCGGCGCGAACGTCATCCAGGCATTCATTTCCGTGTGGTTCTGAGAGGGCACAGGAAGGCCCCCACCCTGCCCTCCCCCG
>CAZBKC010000461.1:0-3047 GCA_964492345.1 uncultured Steroidobacter sp.
CGTTCAAGCGCGCCATCGCCGGTCGCAAGGCCTGGGTGACGGGCGTGCGCCGCGAGCAGTCCGCCGCGCGTGCGAGTAACGAATCCGTCGCGTGGGACGATCGCTACGATCTCTGGAAAGTGAGTCCCATGCTCGAATGGACCGAAGAGGATGTCTGGGCCTACATCAAGGCCCGCAACCTTCCGTACAACCCGCTGCACGACAAGGGCTTCCCCAGCATCGGCTGCGCACCGTGCACGCGCGCCGTCGAACCGGGTGCGGATTCGCGTTCGGGGCGCTGGTGGTGGGAAAGTGCGGATTCGCGCGAGTGCGGCCTGCAGCCGCGTCGTCGCGTCATTCCGATCAAGGTGGAGCCGCGCCGCGCGGTTGCCCAGTAGCGCGCCGTCCGGCGCGTCTGTCATGGACTACTTCCCCATTTTCCTGAAGCTGACCGGCCAGCCGGTGCTGGTGGCCGGTGGCGGAGAAGTCGCTGCGCGCAAGGTGGATCTGCTGCTGCGCGCAGGCGCCAGAGTCAAGGTCGTTTCACCCGAACTCGTCGAATCGCTCGCGGCACTGAGCGCCGCAGGCACGATCGAGCATGTGCCGGGCGAATTTGCGCCGGAGTTCCTCTCGGGTATGCGCCTTGCCATCGCCGCGACCGACAGGCCCTCCATCAATGCCTGGGTCGCACGCCACGCCGAACAGCTCAATATTCCCGTGAACGTGGTCGACGATCGCGAACTCTCGCGCTTCATCGTGCCTGCGATCGTCGATCGTTCGCCCGTCGTCGTGGCAGTGGCGAGCAGCGGTGACGCGCCGGTGCTTACGCGGCGTCTGCGCGAAAAACTCGAAGCCTTCCTGCCGCAGCGTCTGGGTGTCGTCGCGAAGCTCGCCGGCAAGTTGCGTCCGGTGGTGAAGCGCCGCATCGACGCGCCGGCGGCGCGGCGTCGTTTCTGGGAGAACTTCTTCGACGGTCCGATTGCAGCGGATGTGCTCTCCGGTCGCAGCGATGCGGAGGCCGCCGAGGCGCGTATCGACGATTCCCTGCACGCCAGCGCAGGCACTGCGAAGCCGGCGGGCGAAGTCGTGCTGGTGGGTGCCGGCCCGGGCGACCCGGGACTGCTGACGTTGCGTGCGCTGCGTGCGCTGCAGAACGCCGATGTCGTGCTGTACGACCGGCTCGTGTCCGAACCGATCGTCGATCTCGCACGTCGCGATGCCGAGCGCATCTATGTCGGCAAGGCGCCCGGCGATGCGCATGTCACGCAGGAAAGCATCAATGCGCTGCTGGTGAAGCTGGCGAAGCAGGGCAAGCGTGTCTGCCGCCTGAAGGGCGGCGATCCCTTCATCTTCGGTCGCGGCGGCGAGGAACTCGAAGCGCTGGCCGCAGCGGGTATCCGTTTCGAAGTCGTGCCGGGAATCACGGCAGCGGCCGGGTGTGCCGCGTACGCAGGCATCCCGCTCACGCATCGCGACCATGCGCAGTCGCTCACGCTGGTCACCGGGCACTGCAAGGGCGAAACCGACAAGGTCGACTGGGACCTGCTGGCCCGCCCTGGCCAGACCGTGGTTTTCTACATGGGGCTCGGCCATCTCGAAGGGATCGTGGCGCGTCTGCGCGAGCGTGGCGTTCCCGCGGATCGGGCCGCGGCGATCATCGAACACGGCACGCAAGCGTCGCAGCGCGTCATCACCGCAACCCTGGAAGATCTCGCACGCAAAGTGACCGAGGCAGAAGTCGCCTCGCCTGCACTCCTGATCGTCGGCGAAGTCACCCGCCTGCACGACACCCTGCACTGGTTCAATACGACCGCACCGCGCGCTGACGAAATCAGCGCGTTTGCCTTTTCCAACGAGGGGAGGCTCTCGGCATGAGCATCCGCAACGGCTTCGCCGACGCCATCGGCAACACACCGTTGATCCGTCTTAACAGACTGAGTGACGAGACGGGCTGCGAAATCCTCGGCAAGGCCGAGTTCATGAATCCGGGCGGCTCGGTCAAGGACCGTGCGGCACGCGCCATCATCGATGAAGCGGAAAGCAGCGGCCGGCTCAGGCCCGGCGGCACCGTCGTCGAAGGCACGGCGGGCAACACCGGCATCGGTATCGCCCACGTCTGCAACACGCGCGGCTATCGCTGCGTGATCGTGATGCCGGACAACCAGTCGAACGAGAAGTACCAGTTGCTCGAAACGCTCGGTGCCGAAGTGCTGCGCGTGAAGACGGTGCCGTATTCCGATCCGAACCACTACCAGAAGGTTGCCGCGCGCCTCGCGGCGGAGCTGCCGGAAGCGGTGTGGGCCAATCAGTTCGACAACACGGCGAACCGCGATGCTCACGAACAGACCACGGGCCCCGAGATCTGGCAACAGACCGGCGGCCGCATCGATGCGTTCGTCGCGGCGACCGGCACCGGTGGAACCCTCGGAGGCATCTCGCGCTACCTGAAGCGCCAGGTCAACGATCGCGGTCGCGAGGTGCATGTCACGCTGGCCGATCCCCAGGGCAGCGCGCTGTATCACTGGGTGCGGCATGGTGAACTCAAGGCAACGGGCCCGGGCTCGATTACGGAAGGCATCGGCATCGCGCGCGTCACGGCCAATCTCGAGGGCTCGCCGATCGACGATGCCCTGCACATCACCGACATCGAATGCGTGCGCATGGTCTATCGCCTGCTGCGCGAGGAGGGCCTGTTCCTCGGCAGCACCAGCGGCGTGAACGTCGCCGCGGCCATGCAGATCGCGAAGCGTCTCGGCCCCGGCCACACCATCGTCACGATCCTCTGCGACAACGGCGCGAAATATCAGTCGCGCCTCTTCAACCGGAAGTGGCTGGCGGAGAAGGATCTGCTCGACGCCGCCGGCTTCGGCCCGGGCGAAGGACAGCCCGCGCCGCAGACACCGGCCAATGTGACGAGCATCCCGCGGCTCGGCGACGATTACCCGCAGCGCCTGCGGGCGTAGGGGCTTCCAATTCTTTCTGCGGTCAGGCTTCAGCCTCAATGTCACTTACTTAACCCAGCTTGCGCAGAATCGAAGTAGCCGTGTAGCAGGATCAATGCCTTAGGC
>CAZBKC010000462.1:0-3040 GCA_964492345.1 uncultured Steroidobacter sp.
GCGAAGCGATCCGGTGTGTTTTTCGCTGGCGCTGCCCCCTCCCTGCCCTCCCCCGCAAGCGGAGGAAGGGGCAAGAAACCGCGAACAACGTTCGCCACAACGCTTGCCGCTGCGGAAATCCGCAGGTTAAATACAGCCTGCGCAAATTGCCGGATAGCGGAAAGCCAGAACCGACCGATGCTGCAGGTCACCCCGGTACGGGCCTTCACAGATAACTATATCTGGCTGATTCACTCGCCTCGCGATCAGCGGCAGGTCGTCGCGGTCGACCCGGGCGATGCCGCACCCGTGCATCAGGCTTTGACCGATAAGGGTCTCCAGCTTTCGGGCATTCTCCTCACCCACCATCACCGGGATCATGTCGGCGGTGTCGTCGACCTGCTACGTCAGTCATCCGTAGGGATATTCGGGCCGGCGAATGAATCGGTGCCGGGCCACCCGACACGGGTGCGCGGCGGCGATCGGGCAACGTTCGACTCGCTGGGTCTGCAGTTCGAAGTGCTCGATGTGCCGGGTCACACGGCAGGACACGTCGCGTACTGGGGGCATGGCGCCCTGTTTTGCGGCGACACGATGTTCAGCGCCGGCTGCGGGCGGCTCTTCGAAGGGACTGCGGAACAGATGCTCGCGTCCCTGGACAAATTCGCGGCGCTGCCGGAGGAGACGCAGGTCTACTGCGGCCACGAGTACACCGTGAGCAACCTCCGGTTCGCCCTGGCGGTCGAGCCGGACAACGAAGAATCGGCACGGTATCTCGAAGAATCCCGCCGGAAACGGGCGCGGGATGAGGCAACGGTTCCCTCCGACATCAGGCGTGAGAGGAATGTGAATCCGTTCCTGCGGTGCCATCGGCATTCTGTGAAACAAGCCGCGGAAGCCCGGGCCGGCCGCGAGTTGAATCCCGTGGAAGTTTTCGCCGTCGTCCGCGAATGGAAGGACGGCTTCAGAAGTTGAACGATCGTCAAAGTACTGCACGCCTGAAACAGTTCGGGCGAGGTGAAGATCCAGGCATTGACGGGCCGACTCGGCCCATAGATTCGGGCGGTCACGGCCGCCGATTTGGAGGATTGATGGTTACGGTCCGTAGCAACCAGGCGGCGCTGCTCGCAGCTCTCCTTGCGACACTCGCCCTCTTCACCGCCGGTTGCAGCCACGTGGCCACAACCCCGTCCGAAGACGAAGATCCGGAACTGGTCGCCGCCGGCGGCGATTCCCCTGACGAACCCACCAAGGTCGACGAAGCCGACATCGGCATCGCCGGCCCCTCCCAGATCGAAGACGCCATCGAAACCCTCGATGCCCAGGCCGGCGGACAGTCGCTCGTCACCGTCGGCGGCGCACAGGCAGCCAGCGGCGATCTGTTCGCACGCATCCGCAACGGCTTCATGCTCACCGACATCGACCGTCCCGAAATCGATAGTGAGCTGGCCTGGTACGCCAATCACCCCGCCTACCTCGACCGTACCTTCAAGCGCGGCGAGCGTTATCTCTACCACATCGTCAACGAACTCGAAGCGCGCCAGATGCCGCTGGAGCTGGCCCTGCTGCCAGTGGTGGAAAGCGCGTTCAATCCGGTCGCCTATTCGCGCGCGCGCGCTTCCGGTCTGTGGCAGTTCATTCCTGCGACCGGCCGCCGCTTCGGCCTGAAGCAGAACTGGTACTACGACGGGCGTCGCGATGTGACGGCGGCAACGCGGGCGGCGATGGACTATCTGCAATTCCTCGCCGAGGAATTCGATGGCGACTGGCTGCTCGCAGTCGCGGCCTACAACTGCGGCGAGAACGCCGTCGCCCGCGCGATGGCACGCAATGCCGCCTCGGGCAAACCGACCGACTTCTTCAGCCTGAAGCTGCCGAAAGAAACCCGCGCCTACGTGCCGAAACTGATGGCGATGCGCCGCCTGGTCGCGGACCCTGCCAGCCAGGGCCTGGCGTTCGCACCGATTCCCAATCAGCCCTACTTCGCCAAAGTGGACTTGGGGGGCCAGATGGATCTGCAGGTGGCCGCCGATCTGATCGAACTGCCCAAGGAAGAACTCCTGGCGCTGAACCCGGCCTTCAATCACTGGGTAACGGATCCGGACGGCCCCCACCACCTGCTCGTCCCCGTGGCACATGAAACCCGCTTTGCCGAGGCTATTGCCGCATTGCCGCCCGAGAAGCGCGTGCGCGTCGTCTACCACCGTGTCCGCTCGGGCGACACGCTCGGCGCGATTGCCAGCAAGTACGGCGTTTCGGTCGCCGCGCTGAAGACCTCCAACAAGCTCTCCGGCACGACGATTCACCCGGGACAGGATCTGCTGGTCACGGCTGCGCCGCGCGGCATGGAGACTCGTGTGGCATACAACGAGCCGGCTCCCGGCACCGCACGCCGCAGCAAGTCGTCCGGCAAGCATGTCGTGCGCCGCGGGGACACGCTGTGGAGCATCGCCCGCGCGCACAGCATCACGATGGACAGTCTCGCGAACAGCAACGGATTGCAGCGCAACAGCACGCTCGCCATCGGACAGGTGCTGGCCATCCCGGGCACGGCCACGCTGGCATCGACCGATGCGGGCGCCATTGCCGCAGAACCAACGACCTACGTGGTCCGCAGCGGCGATACCCTTTCCCGCATCGCCAGCAAGTTCAGCGTTCGCATGTCCGACTTGCTGGGCTGGAACAGCCTCAGCAAGTCCTCGATCATCAGGCCCGGACAGCGGCTGGTGATGTATCGCAGCGGCCATCGCGCTGGCATCTGACCCCCGCGCGGACGCGCGGCAAGTTGACCGTGTACGGTTGACCGTTGACGGTCGAAACGGGATAGGTTGAAGGTTCGCCGTTGACGGTTGACGGTCCGAACCAGAGCCTCAAAAACGCGGCCTTATTCGGGGGCCTGGCGTCAACCGTCAACGGCCAACCGTCAACCCATCGCTCTGGCCGCCAACGGTCAACGCTCAACCGTCAACTTTCCTATCAGGCACAATACGCCCGGTTCCATCAGGTTGACCGGAGACAACGTATGGGATTTCTTGCGGGCAAGCGCGCCCTGATCGTCGGC
>CAZBKC010000463.1:0-343 GCA_964492345.1 uncultured Steroidobacter sp.
GCAGAGCAAGCGTGCCGTCGCTTCGCTGGTAGTGTCGCGCATCAAGGTCATGTCGAAGCTCGACATCGCCGAGAAGCGCCTGCCGCAGGACGGTCGCATTTCGCTGCGCATCGCCGGTCGCGCCGTCGACGTGCGCGTCTCCACCATTCCTGCCGGTCACGGCGAGCGCGTCGTACTGCGTCTGCTCGACAAGCAGGCGGGCCGGCTCGAGCTCAACTCGCTGGGAATGGATCCGCGCACCCAGAAGCTGATGGACGAGCTGATCCACAAGCCGCACGGCATCCTGCTCGTGACGGGGCCGACCGGCTCCGGCAAGACGACGACGCTGTACTCCGCGCTGGAG
>CAZBKC010000463.1:354-3033 GCA_964492345.1 uncultured Steroidobacter sp.
ACCTTCGCACGCGGCCTGCGCGCCATCCTGCGACAGGACCCCGACGTGGTGATGGTCGGCGAAATCCGCGACCTCGAAACCGCGCACATCGCTGTGCAGGCTTCGCTGACCGGCCACCTGGTGCTGTCGACCCTGCACACCAACACAGCGGTCGGCGCCGTCACGCGACTGCGCGACATGGGCGTCGAACCCTTCCTGCTTTCATCGAGTCTCGTCGGCGTACTGGCCCAGCGACTGGTGCGTGTGCTGAATCCCGAAACCAAGGAAGCCTACACCGCGGGCGAATACGAACGGCGGCTGCTCAACATCCCTGACAGCGCCCCTTCCCCGACGCTATACCGCCCGGGAGTCGAAACTGCGCAGGGCTTCAAGGGCCGTACCGGCATTTACGAACTGGTCATGATCGATGACGCCATGCGCACCATGATTCACGATGGCGCCAGCGAGCAGGAAATGGAACGTCATGCGCGAACCATGACGCCCAGCATTCGCGACGACGGACGTGCCAGGATCACTTCCGGCATTACGACGATCGAAGAAGTGCTGCGGGTGACGAGAGAGGATTGAGGAAGGACTGGAGACTGGAGACTGGGGGCTGGAGAACAGAAATCGATCTGTTCGAGACTGCCTTTGAGCCCACATCCAACGACACGTATATCCACCATACATCCGCACAGAAACTGCCAATGCTCTGCTTCCACCTCCAGCCCGCAGCCTCCAGCCTCCAGCCCCGTTTCCGCCGATGAGCGCCTTCGAATACACCGCCGTCGATGCCTCCGGCCGCGAGCGCAAGGGCACGCTGGAGGGCGATACCGCGCGCCAGGTCCGGCAGTTGCTGCGCGATCAGGCACTGCTGCCGTTGACCGTCACGGAAGTGGCGCAGCAGGAACGCAGGCAGCAGCATCCGAAACTCGGGACCATACGACGCGGCGTATCGGCCAGCGATCTCTCGCTGCTTACACGCCAGCTTGCCACGCTCGTTCAATCCGGCCTGCCGCTCGACGAAGCGCTGCAGGCCGTCGGCGAACAGACCGAAAAACCGCGCATCAGGAGTGTCATCCTCGGCGTTCGCGCCAAGGTACTCGAAGGTCATTCGCTCGCCGACGGACTGTCGGACTTCCCACGGGTCTTCCCGGAAATCTATCGGGCCACCGTAGCAGCCGGTGAACAGTCGGGGCATCTCGACACGGTCCTCGAGCGCCTCTCCGACTACACCGAAAGCCGCGAACAACTGCGCAGCCGCACGCTGAACGCCATGCTCTACCCGGTGCTGCTGTTCGTGGTCTGCACGAGCATCGTGTTCCTGCTGCTGACGTTTGTCGTCCCCAAGATCGTCAAGCAGTTCGAGAATTCCAAGGCGCAATTGCCGGTTCTCACGGAAATTCTCATCGGGATCTCGGATTTCGCCCGTGACTGGGGCTGGCTGGTGATCCTGTGCATCGGCGCCGGTCTGTGGCTGTTCAGTCGCTGGATCAGGAATCCCGCGGCGCGTCAGCGGTATCACACCTTCCTGCTGCGGTTGCCGCTGATCGGCAAGGTCGTCCGCGGTACGAATACCGCGCGCTTTGCGCGCACGCTGGCGACGCTGTCGTCCAGTGCGGTGCCCGTCCTGGAAGCACTGCGCATCTCAGGGGAGGTCGTCACCAACCTGCCGATGCGCAACGCGGTGCAGGAAGCGGCCGCCCGAGTCCGCGAAGGCGCACCCATCGGCCGCTCGCTGGGCGCGACGAAGATGTTCCCGCCGATGATGATCCACCTGATCTCCAGCGGCGAGACCAGCGGCGAACTGGAAACCATGCTCGATCGCGCCGCCACGAACCAGGAGCGCGAAATGGAGGCGATCCTGGGAACGTTCGTCGGGCTGCTCGGCCCGTTGATGATCCTGGTGATGGGCGGCTTCGTCCTGCTGATCGTACTGGCGATGCTGCTGCCGATTTTCCAGCTCAATCAGCTCATTGCCTGAAGCTTGCCTCACGTCGACCGTAACGAGTGTCATCCAGGGGATTTTCCGGAACGCCGTAAATCCTTCCCTGGACACGCGGTGACTCGCGCTGCGATGCGTTACTGCATCACACTCGCGAGTGTTGCTTGGAAATCACTCTTGCAGGCTCACCCGCATTCCTTTTATTTTCCGCACTCCTTCGCTTTCGCTTGCGGTTCTAACATCGACTTGCATCGGTGCTGAATGATCGAGAAGCCGGAAGATGACTTCGACGGCGATGAAGACGACGCCGTAGCGGATGCGGATGATCCGGGACTGGATCATCTGCTCGACGATTTTGACAAACGCAAGAAAGGGACGCCACGCGCCGGCGAGCCTGCGCTGCGTCGCCTCGAACGCCGCCGCGAAGAACAGGAAACGGCGGCACTGCTCTCCGACCTCGACGACTACGACATCGACGAGCCCGGCGTCGTGCGACGACGTCGGCGCTGAGCAAACGCTGACACCGCCGGAGACTCCGCTTGTAAGTTCTGCGCTGGCGTTGAGTGACGTGCCTTGGGTCCGTCTGCAGCTTCGATCGACATTGCTTAGGAACGGACTTACTCCGTCATCCCCGCGGAGGCGGGGATCCATCCGGCCCAAAGCATGGATTCCCGCCTTCGCGGGAATGACGGACGAGAAAGTAGCGCGCTTCTTGCGACTGGTGAGGACAGGGCGAGGGGCTTGGCGGACCCGGC
>CAZBKC010000464.1:0-3016 GCA_964492345.1 uncultured Steroidobacter sp.
GCGCCTGCGTCTCCTGATGCTGGTAGTGCAGCACCGCCGCGTGTTCGTTCAGCGCAATGATGTTCGGGTACGGCAGACCGGCCTCGGTGTGCTGCGTCGCGCGCAGATATTCGACATGAATCCCGAACTCGGATGCACCGGCGCGGAACGCCGCCTCGGCCGCCCTGTGCCCGCGCGCGCCACGCACGGATGCCTGCCGCAGGCATTCGAGTTCGTAAGGCGTCTTGATGGCGCGATGGTAGTGAAGGCGATCCAGCAGCGCGTTGGGATTGCCCGCGGCAAAGCCCCATTCGGAATACTCCGTCTGCCACTCGCCGATCAGGGCGCAATTCGGCAACCGCCCGAGATGCGCGCGTGCTTCGGAGGCCTCGCGCATAACGATGATCTCGACGCGTGAAGCCCAGTACTCGCTCGGCATCACCGGTGTCTTGTGCCAGTAGTCGTCCGGTTGCAGGAACAGCAGCCGGATCGGTCTGTCCGGTTCGTAGAGAACCCAGCAGTCCGGCGCATCGAGCAGCGGTACCCAGGATTTGAAATGCGGATTGACCTTGAATGGATAGGGCTGATCGTCGAGGAACTGCATCCACAGCCTGCCGGAGTGGATCGCGAGCGAATCGAAGCTGCACGCCGCGAGCGCATCGTCCGTGCGGGCGCGCAGGATCCCGAGATGATCGTCGTAGAGCGTGTCGAGGGTGGTCATGGAAGTCACTCTCACTGAAAGCGACGACGGCGCGCGGGCGGATGGCGGGCCGTGCGACGACTGCACAACATGGAAGCCGATTGTGCCCCAATTGCCATACGTGGCGCTGCAGTCGCCGACGGCTGCGGGGAACGTCCCGCTGCGCTGTTCAGCAGCGCCCGCGCAACACGCTTCTGAATCGCGTACGCCTCGTTATTTGTCAACGATTCGTCAATGCGCCGAGCCGGCGGCAGTGGTTCGTTGCGACGACCTGCGTCGATCGCTGCAGTCGCAATAGGTTGCTGAGAAATGCACGCAGACAGCGTAATACAAGCGCAGAACGTGATTATGAAGATGCGTGCAGGCCCTGCAATTCAACATGTTTTCGAGTCCCTGACATTGTCTTCTGTTCGCGACGCGCGCGGTTTGCGAGCGTTTCAAACAAGGGTGAAACGCTCTAGAATCCGCCCGCCGCAATCGACGAGAGAATGTCATCTCCCGACTGCAGCGGAACGTTATCGATTCGAAATCACATCAACGCAATATCACTGGGGTGATAGATCACATGAATACCAAAATGATTCTCGCTGCTCTCGCGCTGTCGCTGTCGCTGGCTGCCTGCGCGAAGAAAGACGCGGCTCAGGACGCTGCTGCTGATGCCGGCGACGCCGCTGTTGCTGCTGGCGAAGCTGCAAGTGATGCCGCTGCCGCTGCCGGCGAAGCCGCAGAAGCCACGGGCGATGCTGCCGCTGCCGCTGCGAGCGATGCTGCCGATGCTGCTGGCGACGCCGCTCAGGCCGCTGGCGAAGCTGCTCAGGAAGCCGTGACCCCCGCTCAGTAATGAGCCGCGAGCCGGGCAGGCTTCATGCCTGCCCGGTCTCGTTCGTCGGGCGACGCTGCCAATCGTGCCGACCAATTCACATCCGTAGCGATCCAGGCTGGATCGCACCCTCCGTCAGGCAGACAATACAGCCTCCATCGACATACGCAGCGGAGGCGGCACAGGACGAGCCGATCACATCGACGTGCCAGTCAGCATTCGCGACGCCAGGAATTCGGAGGCAGACCGCCACTGGATCCAGCGCTACTACCCCGAATATCTCGAAGATCTTTCGCAGCAGAGCATGAACACGGGCATGTTCCCGGTTCGCGGCGAATATGGCGAACGGGAACAGGAACTGATGGCCCGCTGGTTTGCCGACGACAGCGCGCATCCGCTGATCCTGCTCAAGAACGATCGTCCCGCAGGCTTTGCCCTGGTGAGTCGTCCGCTGCGGAACCAGCGCGAATCCGTCGACTACCACATGGCCGAGTTCTTCGTCGCGCCGACGCAGCGTCGCCTTGGTATCGGGCGCGATGCAGCGCAATTGATCTTTGCGCGATTCGCCGGCACCTGGGAAATCACCGAGTTCCTGTACAACAAGTCGGCCGTGGCGTTCTGGCGCGACATCGTCAGCCATCTCACCGGCGGGCGCTTTCGCGAATCAGTCGCGCATGGCGAAGTGCGCCAGGTCTTCAGCTCGAAGGATTTCGTCAGGCAGCGATGACTCGTGCAAAACGATAGCGGACGCTGCCGTATTCGGGCGGAGCGGTGTAGTCATCGAATCCATCGACCCGGATCGGCACCGGCTCCTTGAAGCACGGTCCATCGTATACGAAGGTGTGGAACTCGCCGTTTTCGCCGCAGGCATCCACCCCCGCCGGCAGGCTCGCGATGAAGCGGGCGTCGTAGGGCCGACCGCAGAATTCGTCGCCGAGATAGCGCGAATCGATGCAGACCACCGTGGCGCGGAATCCCGCCGCCAGCACTTCGTCGACGAGTTGCAACCGATCGTTCTGCCAGAGCGGCAATACAGCCTGCATATCGGCTGCCGCGCAGACTTTCTCTTCCCAGTCGCGATGGGACTGCAGGTCGATGTCACCGAAGACGGCCGCGCGATGGCCAGTCTCGTGCAACTCGCGCAGTGCTGCGATAAACACGGCTTCGTAGGTCTTCCACGTGGCTGTCCGCACCATCAGTTCGCAACCGACGGCCTGTGCCTGCCGCTCCATCAAGGTGCGGGAGATCGCATGCGAGCGGCTGCGTTCGCCGGATTCGTCGAACATCGTCAGCAGCGTGCGGACCTTGTATCCCTGCCGTTGCGCCAGCCACAGCGCAAGACAGGAGTCCTTGCCGCCGCTGAAGGAGCACACACTGGGATAGGAACGGGGATGGGTCATGGTCGCAGTGTACTCAGGCTCGCTTGCGCGCGCTCTCTCGTGCCTGCGCCAGCACGGGTGCCAGGAACCGGCCGGTGTGCGACTGCGCACTGGCGGCGATCTGTTCGGGCGTTCCCT
>CAZBKC010000465.1:0-3005 GCA_964492345.1 uncultured Steroidobacter sp.
TGATCCACGAAGACGGTGCGGCGCAGATGGAGATCAATCTGCTGCACGGCAATGCACTGTCGCTGGCCGACCAGGTATTTCTTTTCAAGCGCACCGCGCGCGAAGCGGCGCTGCGCCACAAGATGTACGCGACGTTCATGGCCAAGCCCATGGCGCGCGAGCCCGGCAGCGCGATGCACATTCATCAGAGCGTGATCGACCGGCGCACCGGCAAGAACATTTTCAGCGATGCGGAAGGCAAGCCCTCACAGCTGTTTTTCTCGCATATTGCAGGCCTGCAGAAATATCTGCCGGCGGCAATGTCGCTGTTCGCGCCCAATGTGAATTCCTATCGCCGCATCACGCGTCATCACTCGGCGCCGATCAATACGCAGTGGGGTTACGACAATCGAACTGCCGGGCTGCGCGTGCCCGTCTCGAATGCCGCGAATCGCCGTGTCGAGAATCGCGTGGGCGGCGCCGATGCGAATCCGTACCTCGCCATCGCGGCCTCGCTGACCTGCGGTTACCTGGGAATGGTCGAAGGATTGAAGCCGACCGAGCCGGTCACCGGCAGCGCCTACGATCTGCCGTTCGGCCTGCCGCGCAACATCGAGGAATCGCTGCGACTGCTGCGCGATTGCCGTCCGCTGCTGGACATCCTGAGCGAGCGCTTCGTGCTGGCTTACGCCGCGGTGAAGGAAAACGAATACGAAACGTTCCTGCAGGTGATCAGCTCCTGGGAACGGGAGCATCTGCTGCTCAACGTCTGACGCGCAGCGGGGCGCTGCGCGGGCTGCTGGGTGCTGGGCTGCTGGGCGCTGGCCAGAGGCAGGACAAGAGAAGGTCAGGTAATCGCTATTAACGGTTTGTGGATGAAATCATGAATATTTCGATGACGGGTCGATTTGCATTGCGGGCCGATGGCAGTTGCACATCGCGCAAGGGTCTTCCTTCTGGCCACCAGTCCAGAGCCCAGCACCCAGCAGCCCTCTGCATCGACTCCCGCCGCTTCCGCTGACGCAAGGTCACACAGATGTCCTCCAGCTCCTTCATTCCCTCCCGTTCCACGGCCGAATGGCAGGCGCTGGATGCATCGCACTACATTCATCCATTCACCGATCACGCCGCGCTCGGCCGCAAAGGCACGCGAATCATCTCCCGCGCCGAAGGCGTGTATCTGTATGACTCCGACGGCCGGCAGATTCTGGATGGCATGTCGGGTCTGTGGTGCGTCAACCTGGGTTATGGCCGGCGTGAACTGGCCGATGCGGCCTACCAGCAGCTGCTCGAACTGCCGTACTACAACAGCTTCTTCCAGGTAGCCCATCCACCCGCGATTGAACTTGCGCGTTTGCTGGCCGAAGTAACGCCGCCGCAGTTCAGGCATGTGTTTTTCACAGGCTCTGGCTCGGAGGCGAACGACACGGTGATCCGCTCCGTACGCCGCTACTGGGAGCTGCAAGGGCAGCCGCAGCGTACCTTCATCATCAGCCGCACGAATGCCTATCACGGCAGCACCATTGCCGGCGCAAGTCTCGGCGGAATGGCGCCGATGCACGCGCAGGGTGGACTGCCGATTCCCGGCATCGTGCACATCCGGCAGCCCTACTGGTATGCCGAGGGCGGCGATCTGTCTCCCGAAGAATTCGGTCTGGTTGCCGCGCGGGCGCTGGAACAGAAGATCCTCGAGATCGGACCGGAGCGCGTTGCTGCTTTCATCGGCGAACCGATCCAGGGTGCCGGCGGCGTCATCATCCCGCCCGCCACCTACTGGCCCGAGATCCAGAAGATCGTCGACCGTTACGGCATCCTGCTCGTTGCCGACGAAGTCATCTGCGGGTTCGGTCGCACCGGTGAGTGGTTCGGATCGCAGTACTTCGGGATCAAGCCGGATCTGATGCCGATCGCGAAGGGCATGTCCTCGGGCTATCTGCCCATCGGCGGCGTGATGATTGCCGATCGCGTCGCCCAGGTGCTGACCGAGAAGGGCGGCGAGTTTGCGCATGGCTTCACGTATTCCGGCCACCCGGCGGCCTGCGCTGTTGCCTGCGCCACGATCAATATTCTTCGCAACGAAGGCATCGTCGAACGGGTGCGCGACGACGTCGGTCCGTACCTGCAACGACGCTGGCGCGAGCTGGCCGACCACCCGCTCGTGGGCGAGGCCCGTATTGTCGGCCTGATCGGTGCGCTGGAACTCTCGAGCGACAAGGCCACGCGCCGGATGTTTGCGGAGCCCGGGGAGGTGGGTACCCTCTGCCGTGACTTCTGCATCAGCAATGGGCTGGTGATGCGGGCCGTCCGTGACACGATGATCGTCGCGCCACCATTGGTCATGACCCGCGCTCAAATCGATGAACTCATCGACAAGGCCCGCAAGTCCCTGGACATGACCCTGCAGGAAGGCCGGCGACTCGGGAAGATCTGACACGCCCGATCTGTTTGAAGAGAAGGGACTGGTGCAGAGCTGATCCGATCTGCACCGTGGCTGCACATCGGAGCGCAGCGTCGATGCATCGCGAAGCTCGATCGTCATCTATCTGCTCGACCGATCTGTTCGCCAGTTGGCCAGTTGGCCTTCCCTGCGCTAACCTGCCTGCAGAGCCGGTGCGGTCCGGTCCGTACAAACCACTCGGGGAGTAGCTGTCCGATGAACAAGAAATTGCGCGTTGCTTTGACCGCAACGGCTGTGGCGTTAGCGCTGACGGCCTGCGGCAAGAAAGAGGAGGCTGGGCAGGCCGACCAGGCTGCCGCTCCCGGTGAAGAAGAAAAGGTCCTGCACGTATTCAACTGGTCCGACTACATCGCCGAAGACACGATCAAGAACTTCGAAGCGCAGACCGGTATCAAGGTGACCTACGACGTCTTCGATTCCAACGACGTGCTCGAAACCCGCTTGCTGGCGGGCAATTCCGGTTTCGACGTCGTGGTGCCGTCGGCATCGTTCCTGGAGCGCCAGATCAAGGCAGGCGTGTTCCAGAAGCTCGACAAGAGCCAGCTCCCCAATCTCGCGAACATGGATC
>CAZBKC010000466.1:0-2997 GCA_964492345.1 uncultured Steroidobacter sp.
GGATCTCCGGCGAGCCTCCTCCCCGTCGAACGGGGGAGGGGAAAGAAAATGACGCGCTGCTGTGTGACCCCCTCCCCCGTTCGACGGGGGAGGGTTGGGGCGGGGGCCTCTTCGATCGTGCCTGGCAAATGCTGCAATCGGCTGAGCGGCCGGTGCTCTATGTTGGTGGCGGAGTGGTCAAAGCCCGCGCGCACCATCTGCTGCGGGAACTTGCCGAACTCACCCAGACACCCGTCACGACGACGCTCATGGCGCTCGGTGCATTGCCCGCAGATCATCCGTTGAGCCTGGGCATGCTCGGCATGCATGGTGCGCGGTACACGAATCACGTACTGGATGAATGCGACCTGCTCATCGCGGTCGGTGCGCGCTTCGACGATCGGGCTACGGGCCGGCCCGATCGGTTCGCACAGCATGCGCAGGTCATTCATATCGACGTCGATGCGCGCGAACTGGGCAAGATCCGTCAGCCGACGCTCTCGATCGCGTGCGACGCAGGCGAGGCACTGAATGAACTGATCTCGCGCGCTCACTACCTCCATCGACCGGCGTGGCTCGCACGCGTGCAATCGCTGAAACAGACCTATCCCCTGCACATGCCCGATGCCGATCAGGTCTGTTCCCCCTACGGCATCGTGCGCGCCGTCGGCGCCGCTGCACCATGCGATGCCATCGTCACCACGGATGTCGGCCAGCACCAGATGTGGGTGGCACAGTCATATCCATTTCAGCGCCCCGATCGCTGGCTGACCTCGGGCGGGCTCGGCACCATGGGCTTCGGCCTGCCGGCCGCCATCGGCGCGGCGCTCGCACGGCCGGAAGCCACGGTGATCTGCTTCACCGGTGACGGCAGCCTGCTCATGAACATCCAGGAACTGGCCACGCTCGCGGAACTGGATCTCAACGTGAAGATCGTCCTGCTCGACAACGCCACTCTCGGCCTCGTGCGCCAGCAACAGACCCTGTTCTATCGCCAGCGCCTGGTCGCCTCGCAGTTCGCACAACCGGGAAACTTCGTCGGCATCGCCCGCGCCTTCGGCATTCCTGCCGTCGATCTGGAAACCTGCGCCGCGCCGCACGGCACACTGGCGCGGCTGCTGAATGCTCCCGGCCCGCAGCTGATCCGCGTGCCGATTGCCGCCGAACATCAGGTGCTGCCGATGGTGGCACCGGGAGGGGGGAATACGGAGGCGCTGGATCATGAGGAAAGTGACGGGGTGACGGGTGAGGAGGTGACAGAGTGACGGGTGACGGGTGACGGAGCAGGATAGGAGTCCGGCTGCGCAGGCACATGTTGCCTGTCATTCCGTGATTCCGTCACACGTCACCCGTCACCCGTCACCCATGATCCCAATCGCCTGGTCCGACTTCCTCAAAGTCGAATTGCGCATCGGCACCATCCTCGAAGTGTTCGATTTCCCCGAGGCACGCAAGCCCGCCTGGAAACTGCGGGTGGATTTCGGACCGCAGATCGGCATCAGGATGTCGAGCGCGCAGATCACTGCGCTGTACTCGAAGGGAGCACTCGTCGGCCGTCAGGTTGTCGCTGTCGTGAATTTTCCTGCGAAGCAGATCGGACCGTTTCGCTCCGAAGTGCTGGTGACCGGATTCCATGACGAACAGGGCCGCGTGGTGCTCGCGATGCCGGAGCGGCCGGTACCGAACGGAACCAAACTCCTCTAGGGCTGCTGGCCAGAATCGACCAGAAGACATCCAACCCGGCCTCTGGCCAGCAGCCCAGTACCCAGCAGTCCAGCAGCCCCCATCTGAGAGAACCACCCGGCGAGAGAGCACCGATTCGCAGCTCGGGTCCTCGCCGGGGGCAGCCCGACCAACAATGCGGCCGGGGATTCGGGGCGCTTCACGTACGCGAACGATCGGTGCGCGAAGCGATGCGCATGTCGCCGCTCGACTCGTGCAGTGCCGTCAATCTGGCGCTGTCGATCTTGGCGACGGCCCGCGTCAACGCATCTTCATAGCATTCCTGGCTCAGGCGCCGGAAACTCAGCTCCCTGCTGACCAGCGGACCGCATACGCTGCGCGCTGCACGCTGCAGCCGCGCATAGAGTTCATCCGCATCCTGCTGCTTCGACAGATCGAAGCGCTCGAAGGAAACCGTAACCTGCCTCACGGCGGGCCCGGCCTGCACGCTCGCAGAAAACAATGACACGGCGACGACACCGGTGGCCGCAATCGCAGTAACGAATGACCTGGCTGACATGACATTTCTCCGTTCGTACTTTCCTGAGGTTGTCTCAATCCACGCGCGCGGTTGATTCTTCAGATGCGGCTGCGGCTGGAAAGGTTGCAGCAGCCACGTGAAGCTTTGATCGCAGTGACGTGACGAGTTGCATCGACTCATCGCACATCGGCGTCGACTGGCCGAGCGTCACGTTGCTCGTATTGCTCATGGTTCGAGAACACGGCAGCGCAGTCGGAGTTGCATCGATCTGCTGCCCGGGACGAATCAGCAACTGCTGCGACAGACCGTGCTCAGGAAGCGACGAAATCCACAGGCTCCGGCACAATCAGTGCTTAAGCTGCGACATCAGAAGCCGGAATCTGCCGTCAATGAGCACCGCGACCCTGTTCAGGAAAAACCGCGATCTGGCGTTCTGGTCGCTGCACGCGATCGGCTGGAGCAGCTACGCGATCTCCCAGTACCTGGGCTTCCTGCTGTACGGCAAGGCGCACGAGTACCAGAAGGTGATCGTCGTGGCGACGATCTCCGGATTCCTGCTCAGCGCGCCGCTGCGCTACGTGTGCCGCTACCTCTGGACGAAACCACCGGCGGTGATGATCGGCTCGGCCATCGCTGCGGCCTACGGCACCGCCCTGATATGGCGCGTCATCATCAACATCGCGTACGAGAAGTACGTCGAGACGGACTGGCCAATGGTCCACTGGTACGAGTACCTGAGCGGCGCGATGACCGCGACCTACCTGTTCGCGTGCTGGATGGGGCTGTACTTCGGTTTCAAGTACTACGAGTCGATG
>CAZBKC010000467.1:0-2982 GCA_964492345.1 uncultured Steroidobacter sp.
CGCGTGAAGTGCACGAGATCCCCCGGGACTGATGCCAAAGTCGCTGACCACGACCACCTTCGTGCGCCGCGGCGGCGGCTCGTACGGCGACCAGGTGTGCCGCGGGCCGGTGCCGACGCCGCGCAGGGGCCATTGGTCGAAGAAGAGAATCTGCAGCCGATCGGCGCCGACAAGCCGCCGTAGGCCGTTCATCAGGTGACGTTCATCATCGAAAAAGAGCGTCATGCCAGCGCCGCGGTCGAGCAGCAGCTGCACGCCGCGCGACACTGTCACGACCGGTCGACGCCGAACCGACACGAGCGGCCTGCCGCGGGCGGTTGTATCGATCACATCAGCCAACTCGATCTCCCCGTCTTCGACCAGCGTCGATCCGAGCGCAAACAGGACCTGACGTTCGTACTGCGGCAGAAAAAGCGATTCAGGTAACGGGCGGTAGGCGATGTGTGCATCCGTTTCCGGCGCAAGGGATGGACCTGACCTGAAGTCGGCGCCCCCGTCGATGGGACTCTGTCGGGTCTCTACCACGACTAGAGGGACTATGTCCGCGCTGACCGCTGGCTGTGGCATCGAGACGGGCTGCTGGCTCTGGCGAATGATCGGTTTGGACGGAGGCGCGGCGGGCCGCGGGTATGGCTGCGGAGTGGCGACCGGCTGCACGCGACGTTCGAAGCCGAGCAGCTCCGCCACAAGCGCCCGTTCCGCCGGGTTCTGAGCCCCAGCGGTGTGCCAAGCCTCGACCAGATCGTCGATCCAGATGTCGTGGCGCAGCACCCTCGCGCGGTCAGGAACGTTTTCAGTCATGGGGTCGCGCCCGTGGGCGGCGACTTCTGGAGGGTGAACTCGAAGATCCGGTTCCAGCCGTCTGGATCCTGTCGCGGATGCAACTCCAAGCGCCAGCAGGCGCGGATCGCGTCGAGATACTCCGCTGTACTCGGCGGCCGCCGGCCGGTCGCCTGCAGTTCTCGGCGAAGGCGCAACACTTCATCGGCTACCAGTTCGTAGACCTCTACGAGCTCATCGCCGAAATGCGCGCGAGCGATACGTACTAAGTCGTCTCTCTGATGCTCCGGCAGAAACAAGACGACGCAGCGGCGCAGGAAAGCCGCCGGCAGATCGCGTTCTTCGTTGGTTGTGATCAGGACGAGCGGGTTACGAGCGCCCGCTCTGACGGTGAAGCCGGTCTCGGTGACCGTGAACTGCCGCGAGCCCAAAGCCTCGAGCAGGCTGTTCGGGACGTCCGGATCGGCCTTATCGATCTCGTCGATGAGTACGACGGCGTTGGCGGCTGCAGCGACAGCCCCCGGATCCGGCGAAGCCAGCACGTCCGCAGGACCGTCCGTCGGAGTGCCGCGTCTGGCCGCCGAGTCGGGGTCGAACGCCCACCACAAGGCGCGCGGCTCGACATAGTGGTGCATGACGCGCGCCCGAAGATCATTCGCCTGCGCGTCCGCCAGCCGGCGCAAGGCGTCGAACTCGTACATCAGGTCCCGGGCCTGCGTCCGGCTCTGGACCGTCGCCGAATAGAAGCGCCAGCCCAGGAATCGCGCGACAAACGGCGCTAGGGACGATTTACCCGACCCGGCAGGTCCCCGCAGCAGCAACGGCCTGCCGGTGGCCTGCGCCAGCTTGACTGCCCAGCGGATCCGGTCCGAGTGCACGTAAACGGCACCGTCACGCCGGTCGCCGAGCGCATCGCTCGCCGCGTCTGTCAAGAGCACCAGGTCTTTTGGGATCTCCTGAATGGGGTCACTCACTGGCAAGTGTCTCCACGATACGTTCAGCGTTGATAGTCGCTTCGAATGCGGTCGCTTCCTGATTCGCCAGGAGTTCCGGCCGCAGCAGGTGCGGATCGGCCATGTCGCAGGACGGTCCGGTCAGAGCAATCACGGTCACTCCTGGCAACTGTTGAATCGCCATCTGTGTACGAAGCGCGGCGACTCGCGCCGGCGCGGCCTTGATCGCCACGAGTGTGGCTCGGTTGGCGCTGCGCCGGAACTCCAGCACCCGCCGCAACTCGTCGGCCGCACCAGGATCCGCGGGGTCGGTTCCAGGACTGCCGAGACGTTCGAGCAGCGCGCGGCGGATGCTCTGCTCGACGGCTGCTGGCTGGATCCCTGCTCGCGTCGTCACAGTGGTGAGATCGATTACCTCGCCGGAGGCGCGAAGCAGATTTCCGCTCGCCCGCTGCAGGTACATCCGTGGGGTGAATTCGGGGCGCTCGGCGTTCAGGGTGAGGTGGACGGGATGGCCGTCGGCGGTACTGAGCTGCCGATCCAAGGATAGGGCCGCTTCCGGACCGACCCAACAGGGTGCGATCAGTTCGAACACGTTGCGCACGACCGCGCGGGGGAGCGGCTGCATCGCCTGCAACGCGCTCACCGTAGCGGCGATCGGCGGCACAGCAGCGCGTCCGCCAACTGCTGTGCCGCCGATCGCGATGCAGTGGCTGAATAGGGGAGGCCCAGCTGGTCGAGTCCCAAGCGCAGCAGCGGCTCGCTGATCTGTTGCAATTGCGCCTCGGCGCGCGTTCGCAACCGATCGAACGGCGTGCGTGGCAGCTCGTGTCGCTGGCGCAATGGTTCGAGCCGCTCGACTATCGCAGCCGCTGCTTCGTTGGGCGTGCCCACTTTCAACAACTGCACGTCCGGAATGTTGATGCTCCCGTAGTATCCCGTGCGCAGCCTTTCCGGTGCTACGGTTGGAGGGAGCACGCCACAAAAGATGAACGAGTCTTGCTCGCCGCCGGTGCGATGCCGCTCCCAGCGGGCGAATAGGTTGCCGACCTCAAACTTCACGTAGTCCGAGTCCAACGCACGAGGCGAAAAGACCACTACGGCGGCATGGCAGGCAGCCAGCCAGTTGACGATTCGTGAGTTCCAGTCGTCCGAGGCGCGCAGGCGGTCTCGATCGAGCAGTACGTCGTACTTGCCGGCCGGCCGCAGGTGGCTACTAATCGCAGCTACCTCCGGCTCGTCCACCGAC
>CAZBKC010000468.1:0-2966 GCA_964492345.1 uncultured Steroidobacter sp.
GTGGTGAGCCACTGCCTGTACGGCGTGGACAAGAACCCCATGGCCATCCAGCTGCCTCCCGCCCCGCCCTGGTTGTCGATGATGATCTGCTGGCCGATCTCCTTGGACACATGGGCCGCGATGTCGCGTGCCATGGCGTCGGTGGGCCCGCCGGCGCTGAATGGTACGACCCAGGTGATCGACTTGTTCGGATAGGCCTGTGCCAGCGCGGCTTGCGCGGCAGCAGTGAGGGTCAGGGCGAGAAGGCTTGTCTTGAGAACATTCATGGGAGTCTCCTTGAAGTGAATGTCGGAACGGGCGGGAACGGGGTGGGGCGACGAGATCAGGCGATGGCGTTCGACAACGCGATGGCGCGATCGACCATCTGCGGTGCCAGGCCGAGGTAGTTCGCCGGGTCGGTCAGGCGATCGATGGCAGCGCGGTCGAAGTGCTGGGTGACGGCCGGCAGCGCGGCCAGGGCCTCGGCCAGCGTGCCGCCCTTGTCGTTGACGGTGCGGCAGGCGTCGTAGACGATGTCGTGCGCCTGCTGCCGTCCAGTGGCCGGTGCCAGGCCCATCATTACCGCCTCGGCGACGATCAGCCCGCGGCTGATGCCGAGGTTGTGGCGCATCTTGTCGGTATCGACGATCAGCCCGCCGAGCGCGAACTTGGCCTGATGCAAGGCGCCGGCCGTGAAGATGAAGCTCTCCGGCAGCGCAATCCACTCGGCGTGCCACGGCCCAGTGGCGCGCTCGAAGTCCTGGATCATCGCGTCGACCATCAGCCCGGCGTGCTGGCGCACGGCCTTGGCGGCGGCCAGCATCAGTTCGCTGGAGATCGGGTTGCGCTTTTGCGGCATCGTGCTGCTCGCGCCGCGACCCTTGACGAAGGGCTCGTAGAGTTCGCCGAACTCGGTCGAGGCCATGATCATCACGTCGACGGCGATCTTGCCGAGCGAGCCGGTGATCAAGGCGAGCAGGTTGACGGTTTCGGCAAAGCCATCGCGCGCCACGTGCCAGGTGGTCGCCGGTACGGCCAAGCGCAGCTCCTCGGCTAGCGTCTTCTGCACCTCGAAGCCCTTGTCGCCGAGCGAAGCCAGCGTGCCCGCGGCACCGGCAAAGCCGACCACCAGCACGCGCTTGCGCAGTTCGGCCAGGCGTTCTTGGTGCCGGTCGAACATCGCCAGCCAGATCGCGGCCTTGTAGCCGAAGGTCACCGGCAGCGCCTGCTGCAGGTGCGTGCGCCCGGCCATCGGCGTGTCGCGGTGCTTCTTCGCCAGATCGGCCAGGATGCGGCGCAACTCGCGGATGTCTGCCTCGACGACGTCGATCGCGGCGCGGATCTGCAGCACGTTGGCCGTGTCCATGATGTCCTGCGTGGTCGCGCCCCAATGGATGTAGCGGCCGGCCTCGCCGGACATCGTCACCAGCTGGTGCACCAGAGGCAGGATCGGGTAGCCGACGATGTCGGTTTCCTCGCGCATGTGGTCGAAGTCGATGCGTTCCAGGCGCGACTCGCGGGCGATCACCTCGGCGGCTTCGGCCGGGATCACACCGCAGCGCGCTTCGGCGCGCGCCAGCGCCACTTCGACTTCGATGTAGCGCCCGATCAGCGCTCGGTCCGAGAAGATCTCGCGCATGCCCGGCGTGCCGAAGGCATCGCGGAACAGGATGGAGTCGACGACGGTGCTGGCACCTTGATTGGCCGTGTTGCGGGCGATGGACATTGGGGTCTCCGATATGTTGACAATAATCGAACATATCTGTATGTTCGAACAATTAGACTTTAATATGTTCGAACATTCAAACAATGCGGGTTTACCCGTATCCGACATCAATTGATGGACTGACTCCCATGGACACGGCAAGACAATCAGACCTCAAGCGCGATCTGGCGGAAGGCATCGCGAACGGCAGGTTTCCCGTAGGGACCTTGCTGCCCACCGAGTTCGAGCTGTGCGACCTCTATGGCGCGAGCCGATACAAGGTACGCATGGCGCTGCAGGAACTGCAGGACCTCGGGTTGATCTCGCGTCGCAAGAACGTCGGCACGCGCGTAGAGGCGACCACGCCGGTGGCCGGCTTCACCCAATCAATTGCGACCGTCGACGAGCTGGCTCAGTTTGGCGCCACGCATGTGCGGCTTGTGCACAGCGTCGATGAGATCGTTGCCGACCTGATGCTGGCGAAGGAGATGGGGTGTGCTGGTGGCAGCCGTTGGTTGCGCATTTCGAGCCTGCGCATGGATGGCGGCAAGAAGCGCCGTCCGATCTGCTGGACCGATGTCTATCTCGACCCGGCGTACGCTGACATCGCCAACCTCGTCCGCGAGTCGCCGGAAACGCTCATCAGTTCATTGGTCGAGGCACGCTACGGCCGGCGCATCGCGCGCATCCGCCAGAACGTGCGCGCGGTCAGTCTGTCGCCTTCGCTGGCCGAGCTGTTGAAGGCTGAAGCCGGATCGCCTGCACTGCAGATCGTTCGTCGCTACCTTGATGCGGGCAATGAGGCCTTCGAAATCTCGATCACCACCCACCCTGCGGATAGATTCACCTTCTCGATGCAGATGGAGCGCAGTATTGCGGGAGGTCAGGAGCGGCACGCCTGACTCAACTGCTGAGGTCTGTGCTCGCCTTTGACGGTCGATGGCCGTTCTCGTTGTGAAGCCTATTGAGTTGGAGGCAGGCGGCCGATCCTGACCGACCCGCGGCCGGGGACGCAGCGATGTCAGTACGGCGGCGCACGGCGCAGGCGCTGCGCGCGCGCCGCCTCGGTCCACCACTGCAGGTCGTCGGCGAAGCGAGGGAAGGCTCGCTGCAACGCTTCACCTGCGGCACCGGTGGGCCGCGCGTCGGCGTCCAGCGTCTGTGCGATTGGGCCAACCGCCAGCGTGCTTGAGACCACGACCATGCCCATCTCGGACAGGATCGCGTGCCAGGTCGTGCCTGAACGCACGCCGGAGAAGCGGCCGGCGGAGTAGCTGGCGAT